>JBHJOO010000058.1:0-4564 GCA_050329675.1 Balneolaceae bacterium | reverse complement strand
TCTTCTTTTTGCGCTTTCAGCAGCATGGTTCGGGCATTATGAAACAGAATGGAGTTGCTTACATCATTTGCAGTCAGCTTTCCATTTAACCGCAACGGGCCATCGTTTTTTGCCCAATCGCACGCCAAAAGGTTATAAAGCTGGTTGGGGTTCAGTCCGCCTGTATGTTCCTCGAACGACTTGTCCGGTTCATTGATATCCACTCCCATTTCACCCCAAAATTTATCCATCTCTTCCGGCGGGAGATTCATAAACCAGCTTAAATAAGCTTCAGCATCTCCTTCAAATTCTTTAATCAGACCTTCGATATCAAGAAAATCTGCAAAGCTCATACTGCTGTCATCATCTATATCCATACCTGTTCCATACAGATCATCAATAAACTGCCTCGCCTCTTCTTCTGGAAGAAGGCTCAAATCGCTTGGCCCATTTTCAAATCCGGTAATTTTCCCATGTTGCCCGCACCGGCGGCATTTCCATCGAATCTCGCCCGGCAGCTCAATCCTTATCAGCTCAATATCCCCTTCACAAAGATCTCCCTGCTCATCTTCTTCCTCACACCAAAAATGGGATATCACCCTGGTACCCGGTTTTACTGCCGTAGCTTCCCGGGTAAAAATATGGTAATCCTCAAGTCTGAATTGCTCATCCAGTGAAAGAGAGAAAAACTCATCGGATTCGGGATCGGGATATTCGGAAAGGTTAACAAACGTTTCGGGTACTGACATATGGTCTGTTGTTTATTTTTGAATATTGGGTTACTTGGTAAAGAGATTCATCTTTGTTACGAGTAATTGTATATGTAGTGTTATTTGGGAAGAGAATCAAGATCCTTTACTTTTGATGACGACGATTTGGATATGGACAACACAGGCGATCCGGGTGCGGAGCCGTTTTGAGGATTGAATGCATTGGCATTCTATGATCAATTTTCAAACCAGATCAAAATGACTTTTCGGCAGCCATACGATTTTACCGCGGTCATCTTTAATCCTGATAAGCTGATCATCCGGTCGTTCATCCAGGATATCATACGTTTTGTCCGGCGTGATTTTATCTGCATGGCCATGAATATCACTGCAAACCACCTGTGCACCTTTCTTCATCGCCTTTTTGGCATTTTCAATCCGTTTTCGGCGGGCCTCCATATCATCAAGCATGGATAGCATGTCGTCCGTTAATTCTATACTTGGCATAGTTCAAATAAATTGATTCAGAGTTCAGACTAAACGTTCTATTGTATAGTCATGTATGAATTTTGGGTGAAACCTGTCAGGTTTCTACAAGAATTCAGTCTGATCAAATAAAATTTCAACAACTTAAACCGGACAGGCCTTTTATGACCTCGAAACATTAGCACGAAACGATCCTTTTTTTACTTTTTCATGAAAATAAAATTCAGTTAACTGTTTCGAAAAGATCGTTATGTGCTTAATTTATCTAAAAAGTACCTCTTTTATTTTTAATCATAAATCTGATGTCCAACAAACCTGTTCAAGACGTTCCTTTTGATTTCGAAATTGTTTATTACTCCGATTATACCGATCGGCAATACAATATTCCGGATCATGCCTTTAAGGAGTTGGTTCAGCTATATTCTGACGTTTTAAAAGGAAAAAAGAGCACTATTAAACGACTTCACCGCTTGTGTAAGAAATATCCCGGTCTACCACATTTCAAAAATTATCTTTCGCTTGCATATGAGAATTCCGGCAATTATCAAAAATCGATTGAGATCAACGATCATCTCATAAAACAACACCCTGAGTATCTTCTGGGAAGGATTAATAAGGCTGAAAAACTAATGGAAAATGATCAGCTTGACGATGTTCCGGATGTTTTGGGTGAAGAGATGCATATTCATAAACTGTATCCTGATCGGGATACTTTTCATGCTGAGGAGGTCCTGAAATATTACTCTACTGCCATTCACTATCTTCTCATGACAGAAAAGGGGAAAGAAGCAAAATTAAGGCTTGACTTTATCACTGAAATTGATCCGCATTCTCTTGAAACAGAACGAGCTTCGTTTGACTTCATACGGCATAACATGCAGAAAAATATAGAAAGATTTGATCGGGAAAGACTGATTGAACGGAGAGTACAAAGCCGAAGTTACCGCAAAGATGTTCAAACCGATAAGCCGCCGGCCTTTACCTACCCTGAAATTGAAGAGCTATATGAATACGGCCTGGATATCCCTGACAAGATTATTCAAACAATCCTGGAGCTTCCGAGGGAGCCGCTGATTACCGATCTTGAGCATGTTCTCGAAGATACAGTGAACAGATATGAGTATTTCTATGACGTGGTTGTAGATGAAGGATGGGATGAGGGCCGCTACAATTTTAGTATCCACGCTGTTTTACTGCTTACCGAATTACGCAGTGAACAGTCGCTTGATAAGATCCTTGATTTGCTTCATCAGGGTACTGAGTTTTGCGAATTCTGGTACAGCGATCTGCTTGAAGACATCTTTTCTGAACCCGTTGCCGTTCTTGCCTCAGACAATCTTGAAAAGATCACAAATTTCGTAAAAGAGCCCGATCTGGATGCCTACTGCAGAAACATCGGGTTAACGGCTCTGGAAAAAGTTACCAGGTTTCATCCTGAACGCCGTGATGAAGTGATTGAAAACTTCGACGAACTGATCCATTTCCACCTCAGCCAGCTCGACAACAATCGCATTATCGATACCACACTGCTCAGTTTTTTGGTATGGAGCTGTATCAATATTTCGGCAAAAGAGTTGCTTCCATCCATTAAGAAATTGTTTGAGCACAACCTGATACAAGAGACTATAGTAGGTAGTTGGGAGGACATAGAACGGGATATCAATCGTGAAATCATTGACAGGAGTGAACAGCCGAGAGATATCTTTGAAAGATATGAGTCCCTCAACTATCAACCGTTCAAGGACGGTTTTCCATTAACTGACGATTCAGATGAGAACAAAGGTACAATGGAATCCTTTCCAAATGTCTATGGAGATGATCCTTCCAATCCCTTTTCATCTCTGCCATTTGAGCAAAGCATGGAACCTGAAACCAATTCATACAAAGATGCAGGCCGAAACGATCCTTGCCCCTGCGGAAGTGGTAAAAAGTATAAGAAGTGTTGTTTGTGATGATTTATAACATGGTCTGTTTCAGGCTTACAGTCTGGTGGTTTCTCATCAAACGTTTTTACCCCGGGCGTGTGTGCCTCGGACTGGGGTAAATCAGGCTTGCAGCCTGCGCAGAAAAGATGAACATACCATTCAATCATGATATATCATTCTCTTCATTGATATTAAATAATAAAAGGAGATCAACAAACTACCCACACCATACAGCCATTTTAAGAATTTATTATGGATAATGCTTCGGGTTCAATTATTATCATGTTCAGAATTATTCACCCTTGAACTGTGGCAGTTGTTTTATTTCGGTACCCAATATATCCTGCAACTCCTTTAGTGTACCGGCCGATTCAACTGCGGCAGACATCGCTCTTCCCTGAATGAAATCAGCCGGTACATGAACCGCGCGAATCAGCACACCAAAAAATTCATCGTTCTCATCCAGGATATAATTGGCATCCAGAAAAATTCGTATATCAATCAGGGTAAAATCAAAAGTAAATATTCGAGTGCCCCTGTTGTTAAAATCGGTAATGGGCAGCTGACGCCAGACTTCCAGGTCATCTTCTTCAATAAAATCTTCCAGCACAAATGCCAGCATCACATCCGAATCAAATACTTCAATTTCGTCAGGAATCGGTGAAAAAAATTCGAAGTCGTTATCGATAAGTAAATCGGCTTCAAACTCAAACGAGATGGGTAAAATTTCCGGGCCGGGAGGTCCCTCAGGTCCCACTGGCCCACGGTCTCCTGAACATCCGGTGATAATGAACAACATTAAAACAAGGTAAAATACTCTTTCAGGTAAAATTTTCATGGTCTCCGGCCTTTATTTTTATTGCAGGTTCTTCTTAAAATGTAGGCGTCACTCATTTACTTTAAAATCACATCTTCATGTTAATTCCGCTTTGTAGTCAACCTGCATCAGGCTTCAATATTGTTGATGCAAATGTTATCAGTGCACAGATTCTGAATAATATATCAATCTGTTATAGATTTCAGCCGCTCATCAAAGGTAAACTCCTGAATATTCCGTATGGAAATGAGGTTAAATTCCGGGTGAAAAGGATTGATTAAAAAATTGAACTCATCCTCTATGATTGATGAAGGAACCCGGAGTACACAGGAAGATTGGTTATTCACCCACTCTTTACCAATCTCCTGACACGCTGGATAACCGGTAATCAAATTCCACTTGAGCGGCAGATCCGTTACAGATATTTTTTCTATACTAACCGAATCGTGAATGCTGATCTCAACGATCCTAAAATTTGCATGGAGGCCTTCACCCGAGCGGTGAACAAGGTTTTCAAGACATGCCAGTGCCCTTGAACCGGCAGTATATATCACATATACATTCCTGGGGTTCCATCTTGCCGGATAACCGGATGCAGCCAGCCTGGAGGCCCATTTTGCTGTGGTGATCCTGTAAACAATCATGAA
>JBHJOO010000445.1:0-2550 GCA_050329675.1 Balneolaceae bacterium | reverse complement strand
CGATGAGAAGGAGGGAGCTTTTAAAGAAGCTGACGGCGGAACGCTGCTTCTGGATGAAATTACTGAAATTGACATAAACGTCCAGGCGAAGCTTCTCCGCGTTTTACAGGAAAAGGAATTTAAAAAGGTCGGTAGCCAAAAATCAGTATCGGTGGACGTCCGTATTATAGCAACTACAAACAGAAATGTTGGCGAAGCAATCAAACAGGGAGCTTTCAGAAGTGATCTCTATTACAGAATAAATGTATTCCCTGTCATCATACCGCCTTTGAGAGATCGCAGCGAAGATATCCCGCTGCTTGCACAATTTTTTTGTGACAAATATTGTGAAGAATACAATTTTACAAAAAAAGAGATAGATGATTCACTAATCGAATTATTAAAAAGTAAAACCTGGACGGGAAATGTAAGAGAGCTTGAAAATTATATAATGAGAACTGTTATCATGGCCCAGAATGAAAAAGTACTAAAAACCAGCCATGCTGAAAACAGTCTGTTCCGCAATATAGATGATGAGCTTGCCAGTGAAATTACAAGTGACCTGCCTCTTATGCCAATTGATGAAATGGAACTTGTATTGATTAAAAAGGCTCTCGAGAGAACCAACGGGAATCAAAAGGAGGCAGCCAAACTGCTGAATGTATCAGACCGAACCATCCGGAATAAACTTAAAAAAATCAATTTCCCGGAATAAACGGTTTTTTCTTTTGCAAATTTGATGTCTGCAGAAGACTATCATTCTATCACTGGCGCTACATGAACCGGTTTTTTCTTTTTGATATTTTCCATCAAAACTTTTGCTTTTTGAAGCTGATTACTTCGAATTAATGAAGTTAGCCAGCCCTGCAGAATTTTATGATTACCGGGATAAACAGCGATCATTCTTTCATAGATTGTACTCGCAAAATCATTCCATCCGTTATTTTCAATTAATGATAGTGTTTCAAGCATCCGGCTCATTACCTGTTCATCAGGTTTTTCCAGAATATGGCGGGTATAGATTTCATTAAAATACAGCTTCGCCTTTTCTTTCAGTTTTAATTCGGCGGCATAAATGAATAGCTTTTCCGGTATTTCATCACTCACATCTCCATTATTTAGTTCAAAAAATTTCTCGAGATGAACAAAAGCATGATCGTATTTACCTTCATACAGTGATACTTCAGCTAAAAGATAATTGGCATCGGATTCACTGAGCCTTATATCAAAACAAGCTTCCGTTTGATATCTTCTCATTTCGAGATAACGGGCAAGATGCTGATAAGCTCCCATCCAGTCCGATTGCATCCAGCAAATCTTGTGCATCAAAATCCAGGGAGTATATTGCCTTGCAGAAAGTTCAGCTGACTGATCCGCAATTTCAAATGCCTTATCAAGGCGGTGCTGTTCCAGCAAGGATAACGCGAGGCCGTTTAGTGCAGCTAAGTGGTTAAATTTAAGGAGATACTCAGAATTTAATGAACGCCTGAACAGTTTTTCAGCTTTATAAAACTTTTGCTTTTCAGCATAAATAATAGCTTGCCAAAAATAATCCATAGCAACAACCGGGTTTATGTCAAGTAATGCCTCGGTGTGTTCCAAATTCAGAAACGCCCCGGATTTAGTAAATGAAAAAGGAGCTGCTTCAACCTTTAATTTGTTTTTATAAATAAAATCTGTTAGGTCCGGTTTTACATTTCCGTGAAATGGATCCGTCTTTTTATCTGTAGCTGGGAAAATTCGGACAGAATAATTGACCTTTTCTTCTTCACCTTTCCCTGATGTAATTTTTACATAGTAACTATACCCGGATTTTAAATCGATATCCTTTATTTGACCGTTTTCAAATTTCTCATCTGATTCAATGTAAAATATCCAGGGTTGTTTTGCCAGGTGAACAGCCTCATTTAAACCTGCTGTTAATTCGCCGGGATTATATACAACAGTAAGTAAACCATCTGTGATCTCTTTATTTAATTTTATTTCAGACACCAGGATTAGTTCACCTGTCTTTGACAAGCTGTTGATGATCTCATATATATTCTCTTCGTTTTCGGTTTTATGAACAACCAATATTGTTGAAATTTTTTCTTGCTTACACATGGACTTTTCTGTTCGTTGACATAATAATTTCATCGGTTATTTATTGATTCAATCTATCTCAAAAAATTCAAAAGGGACGTCTGCATCATCCTGGCCTGGGTCGCCATCACAGTTTCAAGTGTTGATTGTGCATTTTGAAAGTTCATCATTGATTCCACAATGTCAGCATCTACAAGGCGGCTTAGTTCACCGGATTGATCGATAAGCCGGCCTTCAAGCCGCTCCAATACAAAGTCCAGCCTGTTAATACTGTTAGCTGTTCGTGTGGACTGAGTGATGAGGTGTTTTATTGATTGATCTGTGTTATCAATCCCCGCCTGAATTCCGGCAAGATCATTTGTTTCAAGTGCAATAATAGCATCATCAATCATTTCAAATAAGTCGCCGGCGGCAGTGTTTCTTAATTCGAGGCCTGTAATCGTTGTTTCAACAAGTGTATTATTCCCAACCTGAACTTTCAATGGCCTG
>JBHJOO010000113.1:0-2714 GCA_050329675.1 Balneolaceae bacterium | reverse complement strand
AAGATCCTGAAGGGGTTGGTTCAAAATTTTCAAAAACTTTTCAGATTTTATAATTTGGCATCAAGTTTGTTTAACTAATTCCAGGGATTATCATAAAGATTCAAGGCCAGTATTTTTGGGATCTGTCCTGAATAGATGGAATGGTAATTTAGACTTGGTATAAATTTCATAAAGATTAAAAATGGAATGAATTTTTTATTTATATTTAAGTATTTATTGTATTAATACCTATAAATCTTAAAATATTGATCAGCACAATTACTACAATGAAAAATGAAAATCATGAAAAAAATAAAATATCTGATACTGCTTTCTCTTACAGTTTTTTTTGCAAGTGGCTTTATGATAGTACTTGCACAGTCCGGATCTGAATCTAAACCCACCCATAAATTAAGCGGACTTATTTATAGCGACTATTACTTCATAATCAACAACCACAATGAGGATTTGGAAGGTGAAAATGGATTTTGGGCCAGGCGTATCTATTTTACGTACGACAACAAATTATCAGAAAATCTGACTGCACGTTTCCGTCTGGAGATGAACAGCCCCGGAGATTTTACAACCAATGCAAAGCTTGAACCCTTTGTAAAAGATCTCTATTTGAATTGGTCTATAAACGAAAATCACTCCTTAATTGGCGGCATATCCTCAACTCCAACATGGAATTTGGTTGAAAGCGTGTGGGGGTACAGATCGCTGGAAAAAAGTCCTTTGGATCTTCAAAAACTGGGGAGCTCAAGAGATTTTGGAATTGCCGTACAAGGGGAATTTGGAGATTCCGGAATAGGTTACCACGCTATGCTTGGAAATGGAAGTGGCACGGGAGCTGAGACAAATAAGTTTAAAAAATATATGCTCTCCGTTTCATGGTGGTTAACAGACAATTTTGTAGTACAAGGTTACGGAGATTATGAAAGGCGCAACGAAACAAATACAAGAAATACGTTTCAGGCACTATTAGGATATATGTCAGATAACATTAATATCGGAGCCATGTATGCTGCTCAAACCAGAACAGAAGAGATCAGTGGAGCTGATGATGATGAGTTGACACTGAATATAGCATCCGTCTTTACCAATATGAAAATTGTCGATAAGTGGACAGCCATACTTCGGGCAGACCGTATGTTTGATCCAAACCCGCAAGGACCTACTATAGATTTTATTCCTTTTAGTGATCAGGCAGAATCGACATTTTTATTATTCGGAATTGATTTTCAGCCGGTTCCAAGAGTTCACATTATTCCAAATATTGAAACAGTATTTTATGATAAAGCACCTGATGGAACGAGGCCGAATTCGGATGTTATTTTTCGAACTACCCTCTATTACACGTTTTAAAATTACCCGGTAAATTATAATCAGAGCTGAGTATTTCTTTATAAAATGTACATGATGTGATAAAATTTTGAATCCATAAAGCAGAAAAAAATGACTGATACAGATGCCGCTTCAAAGTATATGAAGCGAACAACAAAACAATTCAGGAATTCACTTGTGGTTGGCATTATAGCCATTGTGATTGGGTCTTACGGTGTGTTCAGGGTGCTGGTTCTGGGAGATTTGGGAAACCTCTCAACAGAAGTACCCTGGGGCCTTTGGGTTGGCTTATATGAATATTTTGTACTGCTTGAAGTAGGTGCAGTGCTCTCTTTCATTTTACTTCGATACGGAGCGGGAATTAAAGAGTTGAGTACACTTGGCCCCATCATTATGCTCACAGCTTTGGCGGCACTGGTTGGAGCCCTTGTAGCTATCTTTCATGACCTTGGCCAGCCGTTCAGAATCTGGAGGACATTTTTTGCTCCCGATTTTGGCTCACTGTTAACCTGGATGATCTGGCTGCATCTCGGGTACTCCATCATTCTGTTAATTGAGCTTTGGGCTTACCGGTTAGGCCGTAAAGATATTGTGGAAAAGTTGGCATACGTAAGTGTACCCTTTGGAATGGCTTTGATCGCGGTTCTCGGTTCATTCTTAAGTGTAGCTGCAGCACGTCCCCTTTGGAATGACCTGTTACTGCCGGTAGTATATCTGATTTCCGCTTTTGTTATCGGTAGTGGAGTAATATTGTTACAATATCTGATGTTTGCCCCTGGGCGTGGCACGAGAGAATATGCGATGATTGCTGTAAGGCTGGGCCGCTGGTTTTTTGCCTGGATACTTTTCGGGGTTTTTACTGCACTAACCATTTCGCTGGTAACGACGTATGCGGATGTACCGGCTACCGCTGCCATTCTGAATGAGATGTTTACCGGTGAATTTGCATGGACGATATGGGTATTTCATGTGGGGCTTGGAATTGGGGTACCTATCATTCTTCTTTTGTGGCAGGAAAGATTCGAATCGTTAAGAAACAAATTGATAGCCCTTGCAGCTGCATCGGGTTTGATGGTTGCAAACTTTCTAATGGTTCCCATGAATGTGGTTATCCCGGCACTTGCATTCAGGTACGACCATGTGCGGGATATGCTTGTACGGTTTGAGTATTTCCCCCATTTGACAGAATGGCTGGTATTAATATTTGTACTCGGGCTGGTTCTGGTGATATTTGCAATCGGTATACAACTGGTAATCAAACCTTTTTATAAGGTGGCTATACAAACACCTTTAATCAGCACACCAACGGCAGATTAACAAGAAATTTAAAACGACAGAAAAATGAACAGATTCAAAACAGATAGTGCAGAGAATCAACAAAATGGCCACAG
>JBHJOO010000301.1:0-8766 GCA_050329675.1 Balneolaceae bacterium | reverse complement strand
TTATACTGATATTGTTCGCAGCACTTATGATCTATGCATCCTTCGATCTGCCTTTCCGCGGTGATCCTGATAATGCCATGCACCAGGAGAGAAGCATTACCAATACTCCGGTTCCAGGCAATTACTTTGTACGAGAAGCCTATAATGATGCAAGAGCTCCAAATATGGTAACCGTTGTACTGGGTGATTACAGAAGTATTGATACTCTTGGGGAACAGGTGGTTATCTACACAGCCGGATTAATAACACTCTTAATTCTGAGAAGGTCCAGAAGGTTATGAAACAGCAGTTTGAATCACCTATAATATTACTGGGATCACGCTTATTGAGCCCATATATTCTGCTTTTTGGAATCTATGTGATATTTCACGGGCATTACAGCCCGGGTGGCGGGTTTCAGGGCGGAGCGTTGCTTGCAGCAGCTGTTCTCCTGATCAGACTCGCAGGCGGTGAAAAAATTGCACAGTTACAAATAAGGGAATTTGCAACTACTCCACTTGCTGTTTTAGGAGTTCTGATCTATTTCGGAGCCGGTGTAGCTGCAATGATTGGCGGTGGCCATTTTCTTGATTACGAACAATTACCCATAACAGGAATGGATCCGGCATGGCTTCGATATACCGGCATACTGATCATTGAAATTGGTATTGGCCTTGCTGTTATGGCAATTTTAATTATGATTTATGACAATATGGTAAGGGGTGAAGATTATGATTGATTTCTTTTTAGGACACTATTCTTACTGGTTTACCATACTTTTAATATGTATCGGGCTGTACGGTATTTTGATGAAAAAAAATCTGGTTAAAAAAGTAATCGGGCTCTCTGTATTTCAAGTATCAGTAATTCTTTTCTTCGTAAGTATAGCGTCAAAATGGGACGCAACGGTGACTGTTCTTGATCCGTCAATTCCGGTTGATGTGGTTTCTAACTATTTGAACCCATTACCCCACACGCTTATGCTTACGGCTATTGTTGTGGGTGTTGCAACTCAGGGTGTTGCCTTCACACTGCTGATTGCCATTTACAATCGTTATAAAACACTGGATGAACAGGAACTGTTAGAAAAGATTCAATGATCGAATCCCATATACCTGCATATATACCGCTGACCTTTCTCTTGTTTTCGATGCTTGTTCCGGCATTCGGTATATGGAAGCAAAATCTAAGTTACTATGTGGCAGTTGCGGGGAGCGGAATTGCAGCAATATTATCCGTCTATGGGTTTATCACCTATCTGAACAGTGATCCGCTGCGATATTTTTTTGGCGGCTGGGAAGCCCCTATTGGAATTGATTTTGTATATGACGGACTTTCATCCTTCTTTCTGCTTGTAATAAATTCTGTTTCATTTCTGGTTTTAATTCACTCCAGAAAAATTGGAACTCTCGAATTTCCCGGGAAGAAAATGCCCTTCTATGCCCTTGCCATGCTGATGATGCTTGGATTTAACGGAATGGTATTAACCGGTGATCTCTTTAACCTTTATGTATTTCTTGAGATATCATCACTCTCAAGTTATGCCCTCATAGCCATAGGCCACCGTGATGCAGCTTATTCTGCTTTTCGTTATCTGATTATCGGAACCGTCGGCGGTTCATTTTATTTACTTGGTGTCGGTTTCTTGTACACCGTAACCGGAACAATGAACATCATTGATATGGCCGCAATGATGCCGCATTTTTATGATAATACCGCCGTAATTGCAGCACTTATAATAATGGTTATCGGCATTGGCGTTAAAGCTGCCTTATTTCCCATGCATGGCTGGCTGCCCGATTCCTATACCTTCGCAAGTTCCACCTCATCGGCATTAATAGCGCCGGTCGGTACCAAAGTTGCAGCTTATATTCTGATCAGAATTCTGTTATACCTTTTTGGCATTGAACTTGCCGATGCTGTAATACCCATTACTCTAATTGTAGGTTCACTGGCTTCGATCGGTATTTTATATGGATCAATAATGGCTATTGCCCAAACAGAATTAAAACGGATGCTTGCCTACAGCAGTGTTTCACAAATCGGATATATTATTATGGGCTTTAGCCTGGCCAATCCTTTTGGCTATGCGGGTGCTTTGCTGCATGTTCTGAATCATGCTATTATGAAAGCCTGCCTCTTTCTTGTAGCAGCAAATCTGAGAGTTAAAGAGGGGCATTCCGACATCAGCAAGTTTGATGACACTTACCGGAAAAAATATCCGGTGACCATGGCCTGGTTTTCAATCGCAGCTATTTCCATGATTGGCTTGCCGCCACTTGCGGGTTTTTTCAGTAAGTGGTATCTGGCTCTTGGCACCATCGATAATGAAAACTGGTTATTTCTTGCTGTAATTTTGATCAGCTCTCTTTTAAATGCCGTTTACTTCTTCAGAATATTTGAGAAAGTTTATATGAAGAAACCGGACCAGATAAAAGAAGCGAAAACAGATTCAGATAGTGTTTATAATGACGTTTCATCCGGCATGATGATTCCAACAGCAATTCTTGCTGTGTCATTGATCGTAATTGGTTTTGCTAACGTGGCCATTGTTTCAATATTAATAAATATGTTTCCCGTTTAATGAAAATTGAATTGAAAACTGACTAATTGATGGATCTCTCGTACGTGCCTTTATATGCAATTCTGGTTTCTTTCTTTGCAGTTCCGCTTATACTTCTAAGCTCAGGAAGGCCCAACCTGCGGGAATCATGGACGATTATTGCGGCGGTTATCAAATTTATTTTGGTTCTCACGCTCGTGCCTGCCGCTGTTGCCGGGGAAACGGTGGAATTAAATCTTTTCGAAATAGCGCCTGGCTTACCCTTTCTTCTTAAAGCAGACCCGTTTGGTGTCTTCTTTGCGATTATAGCATCAGGCCTTTGGATTTTTACCTCGTTCTACTCTATCGGATATGTGCGCGGAGCCGGTGAGAAAAAGCAGACCCGCTATTTTGCAAGTTTTGCAGTTTGCTTGTCTTCAACCATTGGTGTTGCTTTTGCAGGTAATCTGCTAACTTTTATCATCTTTTATGAGATATTAACAGTAGCAACGTATCCTCTTGTAATTCACAAGGAAAACAAAGAGGCAATCAACGGCGGCCGGAAATATCTCGCTTACACCCTTACTGCCGGATTACTGCTGATAGCTGCTGCCGGGATTACTTATCATTATACAGGGACTCTCGAGTTTCGTCCGGGTGGTGTATTCGGTGATGTCGAACTTGCACAACCGGTAATGGTTTCCATATTTCTTCTGTTTCTTGGCGGAGTTGGGGTGAAAGCTGGTATCATGCCACTACAAAGCTGGCTACCAGCTGCAATGGTGGCCCCAACTCCCGTAAGTGCTCTGCTGCATGCTGTTGCCGTGGTTAAATCCGGGGTTTTTGGCGTAATTCGTGTCGTTGGTTTTGTATTTGGTACGGATGTGATGGGAGAATTCGGCTTAAGCTCAATATTAATGGTCCTGGCCGGTATCACAATCATTTTTGCATCACTTCTTGCCTTCGCGCAGGATAACCTGAAACGGCGGCTTGCTTATTCTACCGTCGGACATTTATCGTACATTGTGCTTGGCGCTTCCATGCTCACTCCTCTTGGCATGACAGGCGGCATTATGCACATCGCTACTCATGCAACGATGAAGATCACTCTCTTTTTCTGTGCGGGAGCTATTTATGTAAATCTGCACAGGGAAAATATCAGTAATCTGAATGGCATTGCTTCCGTAATGCCCTGGACCATGGGGGCATTTGTAATCGGGTCCATGGGTTTATCGGGAATACCGCCCATAAACGGTTTTTTGAGTAAATGGTACCTTGCCCTCGGTTCACTTGAAGGGGATATGATCATTCCAATATCCATTCTCGTTGTAAGCGGATTACTAAACGCCGGGTATTTCTTTCCGATTATTTTCAGAGCCTATTTCAAAAAGGGTGAGGGACTTGAAAAATACGGAGAAGCATCGCCACTTATGGTGGTACCGATTATGATTACTGCCTTGTTATCTGTAATTCTTGGAATGTTTCCTGATCTGTTTTTCCACTTTTTCGAACTGGCAACCAATATATCCCAAACACTGTTTGGAGGTACACCATCATGAAAAAATGGCATTGGTACATATTGGGAGTATTATTTCTGATAACACTCATCCTTGAATTTACCGTACTTGCCGACTATGAAGGCCACTGGTGGAACGAAATACCTGCTTTTTATGCCCTTTTTGGGTTTGTTTCATGTGTAGCCATCATTTTCTTTGCAAAATTCTTAGCTAAAAAAATTGTTAACCGCGATCCCGAATATTATGATCGTTGATTTTATAACCATACCAGGAATTATACTTGTCATTGGCGCATTGATATTGCCTCTGCTTCCCAAAGCTGTTCGAAGTCCGGCATTTCTCGTTTTCCCGGTAATTGCGTTTGTTTTTGTTCTTATGAGGCCCGATGGTTTCACTATATCAGGTTCAATAGCCGGACTTGAACTCACTCTCATGAAAGTTGATGCCCTCAGCCGGATATTCGGGATAATTTTTGCAGCAACGGCTTTTACTGCCGGTGTTTATGCCTTTCATTTAAAAGATCTTGGCCAGCAGTGTAATGCCCTTGTTTATGCCGGTAGCGGGCTGGGAGTAGTTTTTGCCGGTGATCTCTTTACCCTTATTGTTTTTTGGGAATTGATGGCAGTTAGTTCAACATGGCTGGTATGGGCCGCCCGAAATGAAGAATCGGATAAGGCCGGAATGCGATATTTGATCTTTCACGTGCTTGGCGGCGGACTATTGTTCTTTGGTATTCTTTGGCACTTTACGGAAACCGGATCACTTCAGGTACAGTCACTTGCCCGGGAGTATAGCCCGGCAAATGTGCTGATGCTTACCGGTGTATGTGTGAATGCGGCCGTCCCGCCCTTACATGCTTGGCTGGCCGATGCCTATCCGAGAGCTACTGTCACCGGAGCCGTATTTATGAGTGCTTTTACCACCAAAAGTGCTGTCTATGTATTGGTCAGGGTTTTCCCCGGCTGGGAAGTGTTGATGTGGTTTGGTGCAGTAATGGCAATTTATGGTGTGATTTACGCTGTAATTTGTAAGGATATCCGTGAAATTCTGGCTTATCACATTATCAGCCAGGTTGGATTTATGGTGGCAGGGGTCGGGGTTGGAACCGAAATGGCACTCAATGGCACTACTGCCCATGCATATAGTCATATACTCTATAAGTCGCTTTTGTTTATGGGAACGGGTGCTGTTCTCTACGCAACAGGTACCTCTAAAATGATCCACCTCGGAGGACTTGCAAAAAAAATGCGCTGGACACTGATTTTATACATGGTCGGTGCTTTTTCTATTTCAGGATTACCTCTATTCAACGGTTTTATCAGTAAATCAATGACGATAGATGCAGCCGGAGCAGCCCATCATGAAATTCCTATGATGATGCTTTTACTTGCCTCTGTGGGTACATTTTTAAGTGTGGGCCTGAAGCTCCCATACTATACCTGGTTTAGTAAAGATGACACAGATCTTGAGATAAAGCCATTACCAAAAAATATGTATGTAGCTATGGGCATTGTCGCATTCCTTTGTATTTTTTATGGCCTTTTTCCTAATACACTCTACGTCTATCTTCCTTTTCCTGTTGATTATGAACCGTTTACAGTATATCATCTTGTTGAAATATCCCAAATCTGTATTCTTACATTTGTTGGCTTCTGGATTTTCAGGAAAAAAATGGCTGCTGAAAAGATTATTGCACTTGATCTTGACTGGTTTTATCGCAAGCCTGCCCCTGCATTCAGAATGGTTTTTGTTCAGTTTACCGATGCAGCTTTCGGATGGGTGGAAGATGCGGTTGTTGCATTATCAAAATACCTGAGTTTAAAGTTCAAAAACCCGATGGAATGGCTGAATCCATTCACAAAACATGGGAATCAGGCTTCAACCTACAGCCCTGCGATGGAAGTGATCATGAGTTTTATCCTGTTTACAATCATTGCAACAGGTATCTTTTTGATGTTTTAGATTAAAACACTTAAAACCACCTGAGTTCGGCATTTTTCAGCTCAGAAATAATGGGGATTTATGTTGATTTGGTTTTCTCTTTGCGACCACCGCGAGCCTTTCCCCTTCGCGAACTTCGCGTGAAACATACGAGCTGCGAATATAATACATGAAGTCAGGCATTGAGCTCAGAAAGAAAGCAGCCTTCCCTACCAGCGAAGAAGATTTACTTCACTGATATCTACATTCAGATTATTTCTGAATATAGCAAGAATAATAGCGAGGCCAACAACGGCCTCGGCAGCAGCAACCGATAACGAAAAGAAAACCAAAATCTGGCCGCTGATGTCTCCGTGATAAGCACTGAAAGATATAAGGGATAAATTTACAGCATTAAGCATCAATTCAACACACATAAATACAACGATTGCATTTCTTCTTGTCAGAACACCAATAATTCCGATTGTAAATAGAACAGCACTCAGAGCAAGATACCAGTCAATACCAATCACGATTTGTTCTCCGTTTTTTTAATTTTAAATTGTGCTACAACAAGAGCTCCCACAACGGCAGCCGTTAAAAGGATTGCAGTCATTTCAAATGGAAACAGATATTGGGTAAACAGAACATCACCCACTGCCTCTACCGTCCCCAATTCCCTCATTTCAGGTGATATTTCCGGCAGCATATCAGTAACCCCGCCAATGCTGTAAAGTATTTGACCCAACACCACAACGGACAACAAAAATGCAAGAAAATATTTTAGCCTGAATTTATTCAGCAAATTCTCTTCTTCGTCAATATTTAAAAGCATGATTACAAAGAGAAAAAGCACCATAATAGCGCCGGCATACACCAATACCTGGACAATAGCTAAAAACTGGGCTTGCAACAGCAGATAAATACCGGCAATAGATAATAAATTTAATACAAGAAAGAGTGCACTGTTTACGGTATTCTTATTCAGAATCATCGCGAGAGCTGAAGCAATAGCAAGAACTGCAAGTATTACAAAAGTGTATGTTTCCATTGAGATAAACTTAATTTTTTAGAATGGGAAAGGTAGATAAATTTGCAAATGGCATCAAGAAAATGAACAGTATATTTTTTTCTTACATAAAGTAAATAATACCTGATATCCCAACAATCCAGCAGTAATAGGCAAAAACGTGAAATTTGTCTTTTTTTAGCAGAATAATAAGATAGGTTAAGGCCAAATATCCGCTTATAAATGAAGTGAAAAAGCCAACCGTTAAAGGCAGTGCCCCTGTAATAACACCTACCTCATAAAGATCCAGCATCTCTTTTAACATTGCACCGGCAAGCACCGGTAGGACCATTAAGAATGAAAAATTTGCTGCATTCTCTCTGTTTATTTTTAAAAACAGGGCAGTTGATATCGTTGAACCCGATCTGCTGATTCCCGGTAAAATGGCAAAGGCCTGAGCGAATCCAATCAAAAGGCTTTTCCATACATTGTTATTTTGTGTCAGATTTTTTATAAACCTGGTTAAAAATAACAGCAGGCCGGTTACAAGTAATAAAACCGAAACAAGCAGCGGATTCATAAAAATTTCTTCAATTTGCTCTTTAAGAGTAAAACCGACAATTCCGGCAGGTATCATACTAATTAAAATATACCCGCTTAATAGAACATTTTTATTTTTCGAAAACTCGCCTGACTGAATTGCAGATAGATTCAGATTCCTGAATAAATCCGATAAAATTTCTCCAATCATTTTTCTGTAGTAAACTGCTATACTGCAAAATGAACCGAAATGAACAACTATTTCAAAAGTTATACCCGGAGCTAATTCCGTCCCCAGCAATGCGCGGCCTAATGCAAGATGGCCTGAACTGCTGACCGGTAAAAATTCGGTGATCCCCTGTAATAAACCGAGTAAAAAAGCTTGTAATAAATCCATAGATAATATGTTATACGATTTGTCTCTCTATGCAGGTTACAAAGAAGGAATAATGTGAATCAATGAAAACATTATCTTTTTGCAATTGAAACTATCATTGATTATTCGTTCTTTATATCCCCTTTATCAGAGATCGGAAAAAGATAATGATATGAACACTAAATATTAATTTAAATTTTATTATGAGCACTACTACTCTTGATATGCAGGCACTTGGTGAAAAAATTGAAACACATAGTGCCTTTATTGATGAAATATACAGGGAACTTGATAAGGTGATTGTGGGCCAGCGATATATGATCGACAGACTCCTGATCGGCTTGCTTGCCGATGGCCATGTTTTGCTTGAGGGCGTTCCCGGGCTGGCTAAAACACTAACCGTTTCATCTCTTGCCAAAGTTATCAATACCAAATTTCAGCGATTACAATTTACCCCCGATCTTTTGCCCGCCGATCTTATTGGTACATTAATATACAATCAAAAAGAAGCAAAATTTACAGTAAAAAAAGGGCCTATCTTTGCAAACATTGTTCTTGCTGATGAAATAAACAGATCACCGGCAAAAGTTCAAAGTGCCTTGCTCGAAGCCATGCAGGAACTGCAGGTTACCATTGGCGAAACTACATTCCCGCTGGATGAGCCTTTCCTGGTTTTGGCAACTCAGAACCCTGTTGAACAGGAAGGAACCTATCAGCTTCCTGAAGCGCAGGTTGACCGATTTATGCTGAAAATTAATGTTGGCTATCCAACAGAGGCTGAAGAACTCTTAATCATGCGCCGAATGGCAAGAACCGGGAAAAAACCGGAATTAAACACCGTTATTCAGCCGGAAAAAATATTGGAAGCCCGAAAAGTGATCAA
>JBHJOO010000267.1:0-9512 GCA_050329675.1 Balneolaceae bacterium | reverse complement strand
GCATGATGTCGTCAATCTCTCTGGTAGTTCCGGAACCTATAGTGACCATTTTGTTAACGTCAACAAAATGGTCGGAGATCTTTTGCCCTGACACCTCACAAGCCGTCTCCGCCTTGATTACAACCTGATTAAAATTTCTCCATTCGGAATATCCCAGCAAATGTTGAAGATCTCTTGCCTGCCAATATTCGATTTCATACATCCGTAAACACGGCAAACGCCCATCGGCCGTACTTTTCCAATGATTCAATTCAGAAGACCTGCACACCGCGGCTCACATTAAACCAGGTCAAAGCGATCCAGGTTCATTACTTTGTACCAGGCTGCAATAAAGTCTTTTATAAACTTCTTTTGGGCATCCTTACTGGCATAAACTTCAGCAATGGCACGCAGCTCGGAGTTCGAACCGAAAATTAAATCCGCACGGGTACCGGTCCACTTCACCTTGCCGGTCTTACGATCCCGGCCCTCAAATATTTCCTGTTCATCCGAAGCCGCCTTCCAGATTGTACCCATATCAAGCAGGTTTACGAAGAAGTCGTTGGTTAAGGATTCCGGGCGCTCTGTGAACACGCCATGATCAGATCCATCGTAGTTGGTATCCAGTACACGCATCCCGCCAAGCAATACTGTCATTTCAGGAACCGACAGCGACAGCAACTGGGCTTTATCTACCAGCATCTCTTCCGCTGTAGCATTATTGGCGTTAAAGTAGTTACGGAATCCGTCCGCTTTCGGTTCGAGCCATTCAAAAGACTCCACATCGGTTTGCTCCTCAGTGGCATCTGTACGTCCCGGGGCAAACGGTACGGTTACTTCATGCCCTGCTTTTTCAGCCGCTTTCTCTATCGCTGCACATCCGCCAAGAACAATCATATCAGCCAAAGAAACTTTCTTATTGCCCGACTGCGCATCGTTGAATTCTTTCTGTATTCCTTCGAGCGTCTTCAGCACGCTGGATAGCTGCTCCGGATTGTTCACTTCCCAATCCTTTTGCGGTGTTAGCCGTAAACGTGCACCATTCGCACCGCCCCGCTTGTCAGATCCACGGAAAGTAGATGCGGATGCCCAGGATGTTGATACAAGCCCGGATATCGTCAGTCCTGAATTGAGGATTCTTCCTTTTAAATCTTCAATATCATCCTCGCTGATCAGTTCATGGTCTACTTCCGGAATGGGATCCTGCCAAAGAAGATCTTCCTCAGGAACTTCCGGCCCGAGGTATCGTGATTTGGGACCCATATCGCGGTGCACAAGCTTAAACCATGCACGGGCGAAGGCATCGGCAAATTCATCCGGATTCTCATAAAACCTTCTGGAAATCTTCTCGTACTCCGGGTCTGTTATAAGGGCAAGGTCTGTGGTGAGCATCATAGGCGGATTTTTCTTCGAGGGATCGTGCGCATCAGGAACTGTGCCATCCCCGGCTCCATCCTTCGGTACCCATTGCCACTTACCTGCAGGGCTTTTGGTGAGCTCCCAATCATACTTGAACAGGTTCTCATAAAATCCCATATCCCATTTAATCGGATTCGTTGTCCATGCGCCTTCAAGCCCGCTGGTGATCGTATCGGGGCCTTTACCTGTACCATAGCGGCTCTCCCACCCAAGTCCCTGCTGCTCTATGGAAGCAGCCTCGGGATCAGGGCCAAGATGGTCTTCGGGAGCGGCACCATGGACTTTTCCAAACGTATGCCCGCCGGCAATGAGCGCGACTGTTTCCTCATCATTCATCGCCATACGGGCAAACGACTGTCTGATGAAATTTGCTGCCTTTGCAGGATCCGGTTCACCGTTCGGGCCCTCCGGATTCACGTAAATCAGACCCATGTGGTCAGCGGCAAGCGGCCCCTTGAGATCACCCTCATCATCATGACGCTCATCGCCCAGCCACTCTTCTTCAGGCCCCCAATATATATCTTCTTCGGGTTCCCAGACATCTTCGCGTCCGCCTGCAAAACCGAAGGTTTCGAAACCCATCGACTCCAGGGCACAGTTCCCGGCCAGGATCATCAGATCTGCCCACGATAATTTCCTGCCATATTTCTGCTTGATGGGCCAGAGTAAACGTCGTGCCTTGTCAAGACTTACATTATCGGGCCAGCTGTTTACAGGCGCAAAACGCTGGTTACCTGTACCTGCCCCTCCGCGGCCATCAGAGACGCGGTACGTGCCTGCACTATGCCATGCCATCCGGATAAAAAGCCCCCCATAATGGCCATAGTCAGCCGGCCACCAGTCCTGGGAGTCGGTCATCAGGTCATAGAGATCTTTTTTCACAGCCTTCAGGTCCAGTGTTTGAAACTCTTCAGCATAATTGAAATCCTCGTCCATTGGGTCGGATAAGGAAGAATGCTGCCGGAGAATATCCAAATTCAATCTATTCGGCCACCATTTATCAATTTTGGGGCCTCTAACGGCCGTTTCCCGTAACGCTCCTCCGCTAAAAGGGCACTTGCTTTCATTATTCATATTGTTGCTATCAGGTGAGGTTTGGCTTTTGTCGTTATCCATTCTTCTGCTTGTTTATTATTAATCGATTAACTTGGTTCAGATGTGTCATTATAAAATACAAAAATTATTTCCGGATAGATTAATAGATAATTACTATGATACATATTTCGCTCAATTATGATATTTACTTGCATGGATTTTAAAGATAAAGTATACAGAGCTTTACTCGGTATTGCGTTATTATGTATACCTGTCATCATTTTAATGCTGATTCTTGGTTATGGAGTGCTAACCGGCCCTGTGGTTGTCGGTTTTTTTGTTTTTCTGGCGATCGGGATCCGGGGGCTGCCCCATTTGAAAGGCTTTGCATTTACTGTCTGGGTTTTTGCCGCCGTCGCTTACGCCATGTACTATCCGTCGCACATTCACGAAATCAGGGGATTTAACACGGAAGCACTCATCGTTCCCCTGATACAGCTCATCATGTTCGGGATGGGTACGGCAATGAGCATACAGGATTTTGCAGGGGTTGTTAAAATGCCAAAGGGAGTTTTTGTAGGGTTGATCTGTCAATTTTCCATCATGCCGGTTGTCGGGTTCAGCCTTGCAGTGGCAACCGGTTTCCCGGCCGAGATTGCAGCCGGTATCGTGCTGATCGGTTCTTCCCCCAGCGGGGTAGCCTCCAATGTGATGGCCTACCTGGCCAGAGGCAACCTTGCCCTTTCTGTGACCCTTACTTCCGTGGCTACACTGATTGCCCCTGTCATGACCCCTTTCCTGATGCAGATGTTTGCAGGGCAATTTGTGCCGATCGATTTCTTCGCTATGTTTTTAAGTATTTTTAACATGATCATTTTACCCATTGTTGCCGGGCTCATCTTCAACCGGATTTTTCGCGGTAAGGCCCGGTGGCTGCACGAAGCTATGCCCGTCATTTCCATGGCCGGTATTGTAATCATTATTGCCGTTATAACAGCAGCCGGGCGTGACAACCTGCTGGTGATCGGCCCGCTGCTGGTTTTGGCTGCCATTATACACAATGCTGCGGGTTATTTCTTCGGATACTGGGGCTGCCGCCTTTTCGGGTTGAATAAAAAAGACAGCCGGACGATCGCTTTTGAAGTAGGTATGCAGAACGGAGGACTCGCTTCAGGCATTGCCGTTGACATGGGAAGAGCGGCCACCATGGGGCTTGCTCCTGCCATTTTCGGCCCCTGGATGAATGTATCCGGGTCGTTTCTGGCCAACTACTGGAGAGACCGGGCAACCGGCGATGAGGATAAAGACGGACAGGAGGAGATGGGCAGGCCCGCCGGTGAACATGAAACTTCCTGATTAAAATCCATCATATAAAGAATTGAATTACGCAAAAAATTCTTAATTCCTGTATTCTTTAATTATCGGGTCAAGTAAGCCGGTTAATCCGTTGGATTTGATTTCATACATTGTAGCCAGGTACTGGCCAAGCTGGCCTTCCGGAAACCCTTGCCGATGGAACCATTCCAGATAAAACACCGGGAGATCGGTTAAATATCGTCCTTTAAATTTTCCGAACGGCATTTTAAATCGAACTAACCGGATCAAAAAATTTTGGTCGTACATATGCTGCTGAGTGAACGGTAAAAATGCAATAGTAAACTTAAGAATGTTGAGTAATGGCGCTAATACAGAGTATGAGCTTAATTCCCGGATGCAATATTAACCATTTCACCATATTTTTGTCCGGGAATCAAGGGTTGGAGCCATGCTTTTTCAACCTCTCCTTCCATAAAATAGTTTTTCTTGAGTTTTGAAGAGATGATTTTAGCCCTTACATAGAGTTCATCTCCCTGAAAACGGTATATCGCTTCGGTTCCCTTTGATTCTTGAAGAACCCGTCCAATTTCCTTACTGTAAATCCTGGTTCGATCGTTACGTGTTTGACCATTTTCATCTACAAATGGTTTACTGAAAATGTCGTAATCCTTTTTTGTTCCAATGAACAATATCTGGTAATCAACACCCTCTTCCGGCTTTATCTTCACGACATATTCACCCCCATCAGACTGGACATTATCTATTTTTACTCCAGTACTGCTATAAAAATTACCGCTCTCAAGTGACCTGACGATATGCTCAGCTGTTAGATAACGTGACCGGACTTCAATCCATCCGCGTCCGGGCCGGGCCGTTTCAGAAACACTGTTTTCATAGTGATGCGCATCATCTACTGCAATTCCATAAACAGGATTTAATCCCAACTCACCGAGGCGTATGGTTAATAGAATATCCCAAACTCTGTCAAGATTTTTTACACCTCCTTTATTCCCAAAATTAACCACCCCCCTGTGGCCATTGTAGACTTCAAAAAGCCTCAGATTTTCTACCGGAGCCATATCTTCTGCCGTCACTGCATTAGCAAAGTTGGGGTGATTAAGGTGCGGAACCATCTCTTGTCCAGTCTTTTCTCGCTGATCGTATACGGCATCAATATTGAGGCGAATTGTTTCTTCAACAGTTTCCCCACTCTGCGGTTCTATCAATTCCAGGACATTCGTGGCATTAACATGAACAACGTGTTCCCGTTCTGTGATTTCCTCAGAATCGATCATGATAAAACGACCTGCCTGTTCAAAAAGAGCCCGTACTTCGTGAAGTGGTTTCAGGCGTACCTCAAACCCGTCCGGAGTCTCTCTTGTTTCAACCCAATTTTCCCCAAATCGTTCGAGATATAAATCATATACTTCCATACCACCTCCCGACTCAGCATAAGGGCTTTCTGCCGGATTGATCCATTTCTGTCCACGTGAAAGTATATTATGATCTGAAAGAGCCAAAAAATGATATCCCTGCTCATAATACCATTCGGTTACCACCTCAGGAAACTGATCTCCGTCACTCCAAAGAGTATGTGTATGCAAATTGCCCTTCCACCAGAAAAACCCATTCTCATCCTGTTGTGGTGGTACATACTCGTCACCATTAGAACTGAAACTGTAGTCGACCTTCAAGTGTGTGTGGACATGCTGCTCTTGATGCTCATGAATATGACTATGAGTTGTGTCGTTTTGGGAGCTATAAGAATGACTGTGAAGATGCGTTTGTGCAAGCATTGATTTGGTGAGCACAAAGAAAATAAATATTACCTGGGTGAAAAAGCGAATATAGTATAGTTTGTCAGCCATAAAAATTGAAATATTATAATTCATCATAAGAGTGGAATCCCAAACTTTTTTTACTGTTATCAATCATCATAAATATTCCGATACGTGTTACCCTCCATTTCAAAAAACTTACCGTTTACATACCGGAAATGCTTGTCCAGCTTTCTTATTTGGGATAAATCGTCCTCATCCAGCTTGATTTTCGCACTTTCAAAATTTTCGGCAATTCTTCCCGGATTTGTAGATTTCGGAATTACAGATGTATCCCGCTCTACTGACCAGTTTATCAGAATCTGAGCCGGTGTTGCATTGTGCTTAACTGCGATACTTATTATAACTTCATTCCCGAGCAGTGATGGTTCATCTTCGGCTTTCAATCCATCGGGCCTGTCACCACTTCCAAGTGGAGAGTATGAGGTTATATGTATATTGTTTTCCCTGCAATAAGTCAGTAACTCTTCCTGTTGCAGGTATGGATGCATTTCCACCTGGTTTACTTCCGGAATGTCCTCTGATTTTGAAATCAGGCATTCCAGTTTTTTAATACTGAAATTTGACACCCCCACATGCCTGGCAAGGCCCTGGTTTTTGGCTGATAACATGGCATTCCAGGTTTCAATGACCGGCACTTCATCAAGCGATAAGTAATCGCTGCTCTTCTCCGGAAACCCTTTAACCTCCGGACGAAATGCAACAGGCCAGTGTATTAAATAGAGATCCAGATAGTCCAGTTTTAAATCGGCAAGGGTTTTTTTCAGCGCCGGGATGACGTCATCTTTTTTGTGAGCATTATTCCACAACTTGGAAGTAATCCATACATCCTCCCTCTTAATCTTTCCTTTTGAAAAAACGTCTGCCAATGCTTCTCCAACCTCAGCCTCATTGCCATAAACAGCAGCACAGTCAATATGCCGGTAACCGGTATTTAGAGCGGTTTTAACTGCTTTACCAACTTGTCCCGGTTCCGATTTCCAGGTTCCAAGGCCAATAGCAGCCAGTTCATCTCCGTTATTGAATCTAAATGTTTTCATAATTATTTCTTCTGCAATTTTATTAATTATCTGTTATTAAACTTGACAAAAGTAAGCATCAAATACAATCTCCACAGGAAAAAAACAGATACTGAATTTAGATAATCTTTATAGAAATTAATTATTTCGCTGCAATAATCACCTCACTTGGAAAAGTTAATTGGCTTACTATTGTTTGTTTTGTAATGCGGAAACCTGTATTAACCAGATAAGGGAGCATGGAAACAGGCCTGCAGCCGGTTAGTAAATCCGGGAGGTTTTCTGCCAGCCACTCCCAGTGCATTTGATACCACTTTTCAGGGTTTGTCATACTGCAGATGATAACTTTTCCGCCCGGCTTAAGCTTCTTATGATATGATATTAGTATCGGTTCGAAATCTTTTTCCGGAAACAGATCGAACATATAATTATTAATTAAGAAATCAAATCTCCGATTACCGAACGGAATGTCATAAACAGAAGCCAGCTTAAGATCAAAATGATTGTTTTTTTGGTATGGCCGTAATCTTTTTTTTGCTTTGGCAAGCATCTCACGTGAAATATCAATTCCGGCGGTATATCCTCCCGGGTTCCGTTTTACCAGCTCTTCAAATAACAATCCTGTTCCTGTAGCAACCTCAAGTACTCGTGCGTTTCCATTCAAACCCGACCAGTCGAGGGCAAGATTTGCCGCTTTCGTTTCGGTGAGCTTTGCCCAAATATCATAATACCATGCTGCTCCGGAAAAATACCTGTATACTTTTTCTTCATTATAACTTCGTTCGAGTGGCTTCATGTCGACACGATCCGGCTCAAATGATTCTTCAGTAATTCACCGAATATATGATCCAGGCATTCTTCTTCAGTCATTCCTGTATTCACCCGGATCAGATTATCTGCACTGATTTCTTCAGGAGGATTATACCTTTCGTCAAGCATTGCCATATCTTCAAGGCGTGCATCCGAAATTACCTTTTTTTTCTTTTTCCTGTTTAGCAGCCGTTTCACCCGAACTTCATCCGCCGCGGTTGTTTCAACAAAAAGATACCGGATTCCCGACTCGTTAAAATCGGAAATCATCTGTTTTCTTCTGCCTGCCTGGCTGAATGTACCGTCAAGAATGACGCTCTCTCCATTCTGTATCTTTTTTTTACCCGATTCAATCAGCTTTCCATAGGTTTCATTGGATATTTCCGGTTGATACAGCTTATCCCTTTTTTCATCCGGAAGGCGTACAGCTGATTGCAATCCGGCAATCTCTTTTCGAATTTTATCTGTCATAAAATGGCAGATTCCAAGTTTCTCTGACAGTTTTTGGGCCAATGTACTTTTCCCGCTTGCAACACGGCCCATAAAAATAATAATAACCGGTTCTGATCCCAGGAGCGCATAATAGAGTGCAAGCTGAAAGTGTTTCGTTGCTTTTGATTTTGCCCGCAATCGATCCTTCTCTGGCACTTCTTCTTCACTGCTTTCTATACTCTTTACTTTACCCCGCACATATGCACGATAGCATTTATAAAAATCTATCATCCGGTTCAGGCCGGGGTCATCAAGTTTATCAGACATCAACCTCACAAAGTCACGGCTTTCTCTTTGATACTGATAAAAGTCCAAATCCATGGCCAGGAATGCAAGATCAGCTGCAATATCCTGATATCGAAAGCGATCGTTAAATTCAATACAATCATAAATACAGACTTTTCCACCGGTTAAATTGATATGTTCAAGATGCAGATCACCATGTCCGTCAACGATTCTTTTCTCACGCACTCGCTGTTCAAAAATTTTCTTTCCTTTGTTCAGGAATCTGTCTGTGAATTTACGGATAAGATTAAATACAGATTCATCGATTGTATTACCGATAAATGATTTTGTCTGTTCAAAATTTTCGTCTGTATTAATCCGGATGCTTTCAGGCATACCAAAGTGAAGAATCTTTTCATCCGGTTTCTGATTTTTATAAAAAGAAACGAGTTTATCGGCGACCGGTTCCAAATGGCACATTTCAAGTTTTCCATTTTTGGCAAGACCGATCAGAAAGTTTTCTCTTGGAAGCTGTTTCATTTTTACGGCAAACTCAACCGTTTCAAATCTTTCCGGATGATCCGGT
Organism: Balneolaceae bacterium; assembly: GCA_050329675.1. Classification (GTDB taxonomy): domain Bacteria; phylum Bacteroidota; class Rhodothermia; order Balneolales; family Balneolaceae; genus CAYVBJ01. The sequence continues at coordinate 792 of JBHJOO010000267.1, read as the reverse complement.
TCCAAAACATATGTGTCATTTTTTTTAACGAGGCCAACTACCTTAATATAGATATCAGAGCATAGCCGTCTGTTGAGTTCAATCTCTTTCTTACAATAGTATTTTCTCTTCTCTAACGTACTAAAATCAAGAAAACCGAAATCAACCGGCTTCTTCATTTTATATACATAGGGCGGGGCTATAAAAACATGAGAAATGTGGGTTTGAATATGTTTTACATGATCAGGCTTGTGAGGGTATGACTCAGGGTTGTTTAGAAAATGGAAAAGAGTATCTGAAATCATTTAAGTTCCGGTACTTGAATCATACTATTTCTTTATAGCAAGATAAGCAATGTACTCTTTAATCTGTATAAGGTCAGAAATCAAACTTCCCGAGATCATCCGGCAGAATATACTGCTCCTGTCCATACCGCTGTAAGTCCTGGCTGTCTTTAAAATACTCCATTTGTGAATATACCCGTGCAGCTTCGGCCTGTAATCTTGCCATTTCCGAGCCTCCTGTAATAAATTCAAGTGCTTTTGCTAACATCGGTTCTTCCGGGTCGCCAAGTGGAGGCAGATTTTCAAGAAAACTGATCTCATTTACATCAAAATCGGGAATGAATCCATTGGGAAAATCCTGTCCGTTTGAATTCACAATTTTCAAAACAATGGGTTGTATGGCAATTTTGTGATCCGGGTTGGCATTATTTTTATCTAAAAACGGCAGTCCGGCATCCACAAGAGTAAGTGAACCTTCATCCTTCCCTACCGTTTGCCTGCCAATGATTACAACATCCATAAAGGGGAT
>JBHJOO010000281.1:0-2566 GCA_050329675.1 Balneolaceae bacterium | reverse complement strand
TTCTATCGAGCCGTACTTCAACACCACGGCTTACTTCCTGCACTTCATTTGAAATGATTTGAGGCAGTGAACACGCAAACTCAGTCAGTTCAATACTTTTTTCCACTTCGGCTTTCGATTCGCCCCATGTTTTGCCGTTTTCAGTATGGCAAATTTCCGTGAGCTCATCCATGTGTTTTTCGAGCAGGTCGCGGTATTTATACAATATTTGAACACGCTCTTTAAGAGTACGGCCCGACCATTCCGGGTATGCTTTTCTTGCAGCTTGCACGGCTTCATCCAGTTCGGATGGTCCAGACATGGAAACGGTTGAGATCACCCGCCCGTCAATAGGACTGATAACCTCAAGGCTTTCACTGCCGTTGGACACAAATTTTCCGTTAATAAAATTCTTTGTTTCGGTGGGTTTTCTAAGTGTTGTATCCATAACTATACCTTTTTGTAATGATCTGTTCTTAATAATTTGATTCATCCATTTTCAGTAAACAGAAAGAACTTTTCGTCTGGTGCTTTATATTAAACTAAAATCACTGCCCCAATTTTAAATTTTAAGAATTATTCTCTAACTGCTTAAACTCCTAAAAAAAAGAGGGATCAGTAATTAACAATTTCTTAATATAAAATAAAAGTAATTTTTATAGCGGCTGGCAGGTAATATGAAACAAAGATGACACGGATTGGGCAGATGATCGCTGATAAGGATTATATTTATTTAAATCAGCGTTTATCCGCCCGATCGGCGTTCGTCCGCGTTCCATCCTGTCGAATGAAAGAATATAACACAGATAGGACAGATTTTAATCCTTTAAGATGCGGGATGTCGCTTTTGACAGATAATCTGACCGGGGAATCAAATGACCCGGTGTTTTAGTGAAGGAATCCGGGTTCTTACTTCTTTTATTCTTTTTGGATTGATCTCTTTAATGGCGAAACCCGTTTTGATATCAACCTCTGCCACAACATATCCCCATGGATCAATGATCATTGAATGTCCGTAGGTTTTTCTTTTTTTCCCATGGAGTCCGGTTTGAGCCGGAGCAAACACGTAGGCTGTGTTTTCAATTGCCCGTGTACGAAGAAGTAATTCCCAGTGATCCCTTCCGGTAGTAGCCGTAAAAGCCGAGGGAACACATAAGAGATCGCATTTTTCATTCATGAGCAAACGATACAATTCCGGAAAACGAAGATCATAACAAATTGACAATCCAATCGTCCCAATTTCTTCTGATTTGTAAAATGCGGCACTCTTCTGTCCTGATTTAACAAAATCCGACTCCCGGTAACTTTCTCCGTCCGGCAAATCCACATCAAACAGATGAATTTTATCATAAATCGCAAGTTCATTTCCATCAGGATCAAGTAAAATACTTCTGTTATACGTTTTTCCGTTACCGGCAGGCACAGGAAAGCTGCCTCCAAGCAGATAAATATCAAATTCCCGTGCACAACTTTTCAGAAATGAAGATGCCTTCTCACTTATTTCACCTGCCATATCTAATCGAACTTCCAGATCACCTAAAAAGGCAAAGTTTTCAGGAAGGCCAATTAAACGAGCCCCTTGTTCAGAAGCTTTTCGAATCAAAAAATGTGCCTGTTCAAGATTGTAACTGATCTCGGTTTGACTGTTCATCTGAATTGCAGCTGCTTTGTATGGATTCATAAAAACCTGAAAAGTGAAAAGTGAAAAATTGAGTAACACAAAATTCCTTCCAATCTAATACTGACCTCTTACATTCCGTAAATACCCGTCATACTATGATTGACGAGACACCATAATGTAACAGGTATTTTTAAAAATAATGAACACGATAAACCTGTTTGATATATTAACTGATCTATGAAAGTTATTGTAATAATTAATCTATGTCACAAATACAAGGAGCAATTGCAGCGGGACATGAGAAAACCGCAGAAGCGGCAAGGCTAATTCTTCAGGATGGCGGCAATGCATTTGACGCCGTGATTGCTTCACTTTTAACAGCCTGCGTAACAGAGCCGGTGTTAACATCACTGGGAGGGGGTGGTTTTTTATTAGCTAAAATGTATTCAGGAGAAGAGATTCTTTATGATTTTTTTGTTCAGACACCTTTACAAAAAAAAAGAGATGCCGCCACAAATTTTTTCCCAATATCCGCAGATTTCGGAACGGCTCAGCAGGAGTTCTATATTGGTCCGGCATCGGTAGCAACTCCCGGAACCGTTAAAGGACTGTTTGCAATTCATAAAGATCTTTGCAGTATCCCGCTTAACCGTCTTGCAGAACCGGCTGTTGAACTCGCAAGAGATGGTTTTAAAATAAATTCATTTCAATCCGGAATTCTTGATATTGTAAAACCCGTATACTTTTCTACAAATGAAGCGCGGCGGATTTTCAGAAGCAGAAATAAAAACCGGACGCTCATTCAGGAAAATGAAATGTTGAAACAGCCAGAGTTGGCTGATTTTATTGAAAACCTTGCGCAGATGGGAGAAACTTTGTTTTATGAAGGTGAGATTGCCGGGGCCGTTGAGCGTTTATGTTTAGAAAAAGGCGGACATCTTACTTCCGGAGATTTCAAAAAGTATC
>JBHJOO010000232.1:0-2223 GCA_050329675.1 Balneolaceae bacterium | reverse complement strand
TGATGAGCTACATTAAGGAGTATAACGAGAAAGATGCAAAGCCATTCAATTGGACCTACGGAAAAGAATATGTCACGAATTAACTGGTAGTTACACTAGGCTGTCAACAGCTTTACGGGCTTCTTCCCTGGTTTCCACTTCAATGGATATATGCTCGCGGCACCAGGGATTGTCACCTGCCTCATCAAACCTTCCGCAAACTGTAACTGCGGGATGTCCCCCCTGAGCGGTAAAGACCGGCCCCGAAGTAAATATTCGAGGCCCTGAAAGATTTCCCGCACGAATGCTATCGCGCACCCCTTTGATGGCCGGCAAGAAATCTCCGGTGGACATGATGGTGGTAATACCTGTTTCGAGATATGCCTGAAGACGATCCGGAAGGCCGTTTCTGATAAATGTCTCCAGTTCCTCACTGCTCCGGGGCTGGGAGGCCATTTCTTCGACGAGCAAATGAGCGTGGGTGTCGATCAGTTCCGGCAGCACCGTTTTTCCATTTGCATCTATTACATTTGATCCTGCATCAGAGCTCACCTCGTTTTCTACAGCGAGGATCCTGTTTTCTTTAATCATAAAATTCGACAGGATTAAAGTAAATGCAGCTAAGGAAATCTCTTGCCGAAATCTTATGAATGTATAGTTCATAATTTTTTCCCATTTCAATTATAATGTAAGCCAAGCCATCTATATAATGTCGGTAATGGGATATCTGTCCTGAGTATTATTTATGTCAATTATAATCATGCAACCTGATAGATTCAAATGCTCTCAGGGACATACATTTACTATTTATCACTCGGAAACAACTTTCGAAAAATCTGATTTGAAGTGATTAAAGAAGTCAGGGATCATTTCTAATGCATAGCTTGAGTTGGTATTGATGAGAATGCAGATTCCCACCCCATCTTCGGGAGCAAAAGCGATCTCGCTGCGGTATCCGTTTACATACCCTCCGTGGTATACAATCTTTTGTCCATAATTATCAAGCACTCTCCATCCTTTTCCATAATACGATTCTTTCACTCCATCCCAATATCTGCTAAATCTCCGGTTACTGATGGTAGCTAACGGATCAAAAATTTCTTTAAGCGTTGCTTCAGAAATAACGTCAGGATAGTGCCCTGTTAACAGAAGCAGCCACTTCCCCATATCGGAGGCAGAAGCATTGATTCCCCCCGATGAAACCGCATTGTAATACTTCCTGGAAATTGAAACAGGAACACGACCCCGTGAACGTGAATAATACACATGAGGCAAAGCTTTATTCCTCGAATTCATTATGCCGTCATAACTTGATGAGGAATGTTTCATCGCTAACGGTTCGAACAGCTTTTCTTGCAGCAGTGTGTTAAAGCTGGTGTTGGTTTGGGCTTCCAGTACTTTTTCTATCGCTGAATATGCCACATTCTGATAGGCAACTTGTTCGCCTTCTTTTGCGATCAAAGGAACGTGTTCCAATCGGGGGATAATGCGGTCCAGCGAAAGTCCGTCTTCCACCAAATTCGTATACGTATGGCGTGGCAATCCTGTCGAATGAGATAACAAATGTTTGATCTGAACCCGCTCGGTCTGAACCGGATCATTCAGCTTGAATTCTTTCAAATAACGGGTTACAGGAATATCCCAGCTTACGACTCCTTCTTCTACAAACACTCCTGTCAGAACAGAAGCAAAGCCTTTAGATACACTTCCCAATCTGAATACGGTATGTTCATCTACTTTTTCGGGCTTCCCTATCTCTTTTACGCCAAACCCTTTTTGAAACAGAATCCGGCCATCTTTTACAATGGCAACCGCCGCACCAGGGATTCGTTTGTCAATTAATCCTTCTTCAAAAGCCTGTTCAAATTCTTCCAGGTATGTGGCCAGGAAACGATCCATCACCCACTCGTCAGGTTCGGGATCTGCAGCCTGGGGCTCTGGTTTGATATCGGTAAAGGCCAGATAAGATGCGATAACAATAATCGGTAAAATAAGAGCAGAGAAAATTCGGATCACGGAGTATCGGTGTTTGTAATAAAGATGCTGTTCATGTTTAGATGCAATTTATCATCAGAGTTGCTAAAAAACTAACTCATTGTCAGAATTAGGATTTTTAGGATTATGGGATGATAGGATTTTTTTTTAAAACAAATACTAATCCTACAATCTGTCCATCCTGTGAATCCTATTCCTTGTTGTTTGTATTGGGATTTATGGGATTATGGGATGATAGGATTTTTTTTT
>JBHJOO010000519.1:0-3170 GCA_050329675.1 Balneolaceae bacterium | reverse complement strand
CTAAAAAAGGCCGTAGGTATCTTTGTTCCGCGCTCCCGCTGAGATACCGGTTTATTGATCAAATGAGGGAGCGGTTTACTGTGGAACGGTTGTGCAGGGTGATGGAGGTCTCCCGAAGCAGCTATTACCGTTGGAAAGCTTTTTCTCAAGTTTAAAAAAAGAATCATTTCTGAATTCAAAGATGAGTCCTTCAGAGATTCGAGCTGAAGTATTTGAGTACATAGAAGTATTCTATAATCGCCAGAGAATCCATTCCACATTGGGTGGAATGTCTCCGGTAAAATTTGAGAATTCGACTAAAATAATATCTACTTTAAATGCTTAATTCACTGTCCGAATTTAGGGGTCCACTCCAACCACCACACAAACAACTGAATCAAACCTGGCCTGCTGCAGGCCTACAGCCTGCCCATTTTGACGCCTGAACTGCAACCCCGACACAGCCGTGTCGGGGCTGAGATGTAACAGGCTTTCAGCCTGTAGCTCCTTTGCCGGGCTAATCGCCAACCACTCAGTTGACAATGACCACATATTCCGCAAAATTAGCGATGTAGTTGCTACGATCATAAAATTCTTAAATATTTTAGGCAATAAATTCACCAAATGAACTTTTTGGTCAGCCTCTTACAAGAACTCGCGCGGCTATGCTGCTTCTTTTAATAGAATAGAAACTGCTCCCGGCAGCTATAAAATTTAACAAAGTTATGTGCATGGCTCTGTCGGGATTATATGGATCAACTTTGCATGTTACAATCAATCAAACTTGGTGAATGAAAAAATGTGCATTAAATTATCTCAACTAACTCCAAATCATAGACCAGAGTATCATCTCTGAATTCAAAATTTGGATTGGCAATCGATACATTTTGAAATCCAAGGGGAGGAGGTACGATAAGAACTCTAACTTCACCCTCTTTCATACCAATGAGGCCACGTCTCAATCCTTCAGTCGGGGCATTTTGTACCGCTTGAATATTTGGAGTTGTATTTCCGTTTGCAAAGGTACTATTTATTATTTGCCCATCGAGATTTCTGAGAGTAAAATGCAGCCTGATATTGTCGCGGTTAACCACGCTGAATTCACATTTACTCTCTTCGAATTGTTCTTCACAAGAATGAACTCTATAAAATACAAGTCCATCTTCACGTTCGAAACGATCTGCACCGGTTGTATCAACAGGAGGGGGTACTGTTGTGAAATCCGGTGGCTGAATGTTGAAATTGGTGGAGCCATCACCACATGCGATTGTAAAATAAACCAGGAATAGAGCGGTAATTAAAAGAAATTTACTGTTTTGTAATAGCATTGAGATTGGTTTTATATCGTTCGATTTCATGATAGTAGTAGGGTCCGGTTGCAGGGCCGTTAAACCCGGTATGTATAAATTTTATTGTATGGCCTGAATCTGTAAAAACACTTGTGGGATACGATATTACCTCATCCAGAAACGCAATGGTTTCTGCGGCATCGTCTTTATCACTTGTTCCTGCAACAAGTAACGTCCACGGAATGTTAAATCTTTTTCGATACCGGTCAACCATTTCAGCATCACGGTTAAAATTACCTGTAAATTCAAATGCAAGCCCGACTATTTCGAGGCCAGTATGCTTATAATCTTCATAAAGTTTTGTCATTAATCTGGCTTCATCTGCACAATTGGGGCACCATGAGCCAAAAAGATACACAACAAGTGGTTTATTTTGAAACCTGTCATCGTAATTGGTTACAAGATTGCCTTCTGTATCTTTGAAAGCAAACTCTGCTTTTCTGCCGATAACTTCATCAGATGATATTTCAAGCGGATTTCGAAGTTGATGAGTTCCTCTTTCAGCTGTGAATGTCGCATGATAACTGTCACGAGACCAGAAATCACCTTGCAGCGTACCATTTTCATTTAACTCTGCTTTAAATAAAAATGCATGTGCACCGTCAAATGTGGAAAGTGTAAAAGTTGAATCAGAATAGACGCCTTCAAGGAAGCGGTAATCGCCGGTTTCAGTTAGAAAAGTTCCATGCAGAACACCATCTTCCCCATAGAAAACACCCGTTGCAGGGAATGAACCATTTTTGTCTTCGAACAACACATTCCACTCACCATCGAAATTATTATGTGACGGGGAGGGAACAGGATATCTCGGCAAACCTGTTTTCCTGGCTTCAAATGGGAGGGTAGCGATATTTTCGCCTTCAGCTGTTCGTGTCCATTTACCTGATAAACCCGTTGTACTAAATTCTGCATCTATTACGGCATCATAATGGTCAAAAGACATCCTGAGTTGTTTACCGTCAAAAGTGACACCGGTAAACCAGGATGTGTCACTGCTATTGACAACAAAGGCTGAAAGTTCGTCATTATCATTTTCTATCACAAGAGGAAAAGCAAGAGTACCACCGGGACTTTCCAGCCACGCTCTCCAATTACCTTCTATATCAGCTGTATCCGTGCAGCTTCCAAAAATAATAACTGCTGTAATTGAAATGATAATTAAATGGAATCTCATAAATACCGAATCTTTTTAATTTTATTTAACGGTTTGAATCAGTCTGCAGTATCAGACATGGCTTTTTCAAACTCTTCTTTTCTTTTCCGCACGGCAAATTTACTTAACAGTATTGAAAATTGGTATAAAATTACGAGAGGCAGTGCAATCATAATTTGTGAAATCGGATCAGGCGGCGTCAATATGGAGGCAAGTATCAGTGCGGTTATAATAGCATGACGACGATAAGTGACCATGAATTGTGGTGTAAGCAATCCGATTTTGGATAGATAATAACTGACAACCGGAATCTGAAAAAGAATTCCACACGACATGGTCCACATGGCAACGGAGGTAAAGTACTCATTTATATCGAACTCGTTACTGATTACATCAGCTATAATAAACTGAGTAAAGAATTGAACGGCAAACGGAACAAGAATAAAATAACCGAATGATACGCCCAATAAAAAGAAAAATGTAATAAAGAGGGCATTCAGATAGGTTTTTATTTTTTCACCGCTTTTAAGTGCCGGTTCAAGAAAAGCCCACATTTGATAAATGAAAATAGGTGAACCCATAATTGCACCTGCTATGATTAGTGTACCCCAATAAGTAAAAAACTGGCCGGGCAGTTTTCTTGAAATAAGAGACAGGTCAATGGCATTGATGGGCATAATCCGGTACAT
>JBHJOO010000171.1:0-4357 GCA_050329675.1 Balneolaceae bacterium | reverse complement strand
TGCTTGGTTCGGCTGATAGCCAGGTAAAGTCCTGGATTCAAAGTATGTTTCCATTCCATGAAACCATAAATGAACTTGAATTTATAATGAAACAACCCGTGGCCCATACCTGGGCGTATCTGCCATTTTACATTGTCATTGAATAAATTTTTATCATCTTATTTGTAACTAAATGCAAATCGGGAAATTTTACATTGAACAGCTTAGCGAGGGTTTTTTTGAAGTATTTGCTGATGGCAGCCTGCACAAAATTGAAAGTGAGCGAATTGGTGATGTTAAGAGTGATCCTTCTTTAGGCAAGTACTCATCTGTAATTGGCATAGATCCCCTTTTTATATCAGACGGTCACCTTCGCATTGTGGTTGATCCCGGACTGGGATGGGGCCTGGATCATAGCAGCAAGTACAAAAATACTTCAAATGTTGCAACCAATCTTGACATTTTTGGATTATTACCCTCTGATATTGACTTCGTAATTTTGTCTCATCTTCATTACGACCATGCGGCAGGATGCACCTTTGTAAATTCAGATTTTAAAACTACTGCGACATTTCCGAATGCTGTGTATCTGATACAGATAGAAGAATGGGAATATGCTATAAAGCAATCCTCTAATGTGAGCAATCAACTTACCGGTACCGGTTACCAAATGGATGAACTATATAAACTGAAGGCTGAAGAAAGAATACAATTTGTAGAAAACGAAATACATCCGTTAATGCCTGGATTCGAACTGATTCACACCGGCGGACATACCCCGGGCCATCAGATTGTACGTCTCAAAAGTAAAAATCAATCCGCTTATTATTTAGGCGATTTAATTCCTGCGGAACATCATCTGAATCACAGCGCTCTGAAAAAAATGGATACAGACCCCCTGCTTTCAAATAAAATAAAAACCACTCTGCTCAGGGAAGTATTGCAGAGTGATGCATATCTGTTGTTTTATCATTCGCTTTATAATAAATCGGGAAAACTGGCCCAGAATGAAGAAAAAAATACGTTCTGGTTGAAATGAAGTGACATTTAGCAGATTTCATTTCATCTAAAAATTTTAATCCAGTTTAAAATCATTTTGCCACTCTTTTCCCTCCGGCCATTCTGGTTGTTCTTTTTTCGAAAACCAGGTATTGCCAATCACAAGATAATCCATATCCGTGCGCATAAAACAACGGTAAGCATCCTCGGGAGTACAAACAATGGGTTCACCTCTTACATTAAAACTTGTATTCACTATAACGGGTACACCTGTTACTCGTTCAAAAGCCATGATAAGATCATAAAAAACCGGGTTTGTCTCCTTATGAACCGTTTGTATACGGGCTGAATAGTCAACATGTGTAATTGCCGGGAGCGAAGATCGCACTGTATAAAGTTTGTCCTTCAACTCTTTTGAATCGTAATCAACTGGCAGCTCAAACCGGACTTTCTCAGATACAGGTGCAACCAGAAGCATATACGGTGAATTACAATTCAAATCAAACCAGTAAGTCTTTTTTTCTGCAATAACTGACGGGGCAAATGGCCTGAAAGACTCTCTGTATTTAATTTTCAGATTTAGTTTTTTTTGCATATCAGAATTACGAACATCTCCAAGAATGCTGCGATTACCGAGGGCCCGCGGGCCGAACTCCATCTGCCCCTGCATCCAGCCTACCACATTGCCTTCGGCTAGCCATTCTGCAGTTGTTTCTGAACGCTGCGCATTACCGGAAAATGTATGAGCTTTCGCATTATATCGCAGAATGGTATGCCTGATTTCTTTTTCAGTAAAATCAGGGCCAAGATATGCTCCATTCATTGCATCACTCTTATTTGTTATTTCTCTGCTCTGATCAAAAAAGATATGATATGCCGCAAGGGCAGCTCCGGGAGCTCCTCCAGCATCACCGGCCGCCGGTTGTATAAATAGATCATTAAAAATACCCTGGCTCACCAGTTTTCCATTTGCAACACAATTCAATGCAACACCTCCGGCTAAGCAAAGATTAAGCGAACCGGTTAATTTTTTTGCTTCATCTGCCATTTTGCTTATAACTTCTTCCGTCACTTTTTGAATAGCAAGCGCAAGATCACAATGCTTTTGGTTTATTTCAGTTTCAGAGCGCCGCCTTTCAAAACCAAACAGTTCTTCCCATTTTTTATCATTCGACATACGCAGGCCCGTTGAGTAATCAAAATAATTTTGATTCAGCCAGATCGATCCATCCTCGTATATTTTTACCAGATGATTTCTGATCAGTTTCTCATATTCCAAAACATTTTCAGAGCCCGGGTTGCCATATGGAGCCAATCCCATCAATTTATACTCACCCGAATTAACCCGGAATCCGAGGTAATAGGTAAAAGCCGAGTAGAGAAGTCCCACTGAATGGGGAAAACGAAGTTCTTTTAAAATGGTGATGGTTTTACCCTTTCCGTGGCAAATTGTCGCTGTTGCCCATTCACCAACACCATCAATCGTTAAAATAGCTGCTTCCCTGAACGGTGAAGGATAAAATGCACTCGCTGCATGAGAAAGATGATGTTCCGGAAAAAGCAGTTTCATTTTCTTTTGGTCAAAGGGTGAAATTTCAGCCAGCTCATGGCGTATCAGTCTTTTTAGAAACATCTTTTCCTTGAGCCAAACGGGCATCGCCATCCGGAATGATTTTAAACCCTTTGGTGCATATGAATAATAGGTCTCGAGCAAACGTTCAAATTTCAGCAGTGGCTTGTCATAAAAGGCTACTGCATCAAGATCGTCAATATCCAATGCGAATTCATTCAGGCAGTATTTTACGGCATCGGATGGAAACGACGGATCATGTTTTATCCGGGAAAATCGCTCTTGCTGCGCGGCTGCCCGTATTTCTCCGTCAATAATAATTGCCGCGGCTGAATCATGATAAAAAGCCGAAATACCTAATATCTTCATACTTGCACTGCTTTTGCACTCTTTTTTTAACGATAAACTAAAAGACAAGATCGATCTTCAGTCATGGAAACGAGAAAAAAATAAGATATTAATTTCATATCACAATTTAACTGGAATTATCGACCTGTTTGAATAAGCATTTTTTTATTTTTTTTTGTTACCTTTAATATCAGCTCCTGGTTGGATTCAATAAATTGTACAAACTGATAAATGGATTTTCTGAAAGATCTTTTCAAGTTTTTAATAGCCAGAAAAAAATTCTGGCTCATACCTACAATATTTATTTTATTACTGCTTGGTGTCCTGATTGTAATTGGCGGCGGCTCATCCATTGCTCCATTTATTTATACCTTGTTTTAATCTATGAATCTTAAGCCTGTTGACAAGATTAAAGCCCAACTGGTTATCATAACCGGTTTTCTGATTATCGCCCTTATATTTGATTGGTATTACTTGATGATAGCCACTGCAATTCTGGGTGCTTTTTTTGTGTTTATACCTGTTTTCGGCGATCTGTTTATAAAACTTTGGTACAAATTTGCAGAAACTATCGGATGGGTCATTTCAGGAGTACTTTTATTATTGATTTATTATCTCGTTGTAACTCCCCTGGCTTTTATGTACCGTCTGGCCGGAAATGACCCTCTCAAACTGAAATCTCCTCCGGAAAAATCGGTATTTGATGACCGGTATCATCTGTTCAAAAAAGAAGATATTGAAAACCCATGGTGATTGTCTGCAAATCAATAATTAATTCTGAAATGAATCCGTTGTAACCACTTTCAGTAAAATTTACTTCTATGAGCGAGTATCCAAAAGTTAGTGATCCTAATGTACCTGAACCGCAATCTGAAAGAAAAACCCTTTTTACCCGTTTTCTTGATTTTGTAGAGTGGCTTGGCAATCTGCTTCCCCATCCGGTAACTCTTTTTGCCCTGTTTGCCCTGGGTGTGGTATTGTTAAGCGGTATGGCCGAATGGCTTGAATGGACAGCACCCGATCCCCGGCCGGAAGGAGCTGCCGGACGTGCACCTGACGGTATTATTGAGCCAGTGAGCCTCCTGAACGGTGACGGCCTACGGATGATTGTGGAGAACATGGTTACCAATTTTACCAGCTTCGCACCCCTTGGAGTGGTGCTTGTCGCTCTGCTTGGTGTAGGTGTAGCTGAACACTCCGGATTGATCAGTGCCTGTATTCGCGGCATTGTTCTGAAGGCAGCTTCATATAAACCAATGAAAAAAGATGCGAAGTTTACATTCAGTCTGTTTCACTCCGGCAATATACTTCTGAAGATTTTAGACATACTTTTATTGCCTCTCCGGTATTTGTTACATCTGTTTATGTTGCTGATCAGACCCGTTCTCAATTTTTTTCTTGAACCTAAAAAACTCGTCACTATTTCGATCTGTTTTGCAGCTGTTATCTCCAATACGGCTT
>JBHJOO010000496.1:0-2301 GCA_050329675.1 Balneolaceae bacterium | reverse complement strand
AGACGATACTTCGAACTGAGGGACAGGCTTTTTTTAAACTCGGCCGGAGACAAATTCTTACGCCCAGAATTGAAACCTACTTTATTGACAGCCCTGAGTTTCTTATTTCGGATTTACATCGTTTTGGAGGTGCTGAATCACTGCGCGGCTTTCGGGAAGATCAATTCCGTGCATCCGGTGTTGTTTGGGGTGACCTTGAATTTCGCCATCTGTTAAGCCCCGATTCCTATCTGTTTGGATTCGGTTCTTTTGGCCGGTTCAGGCGCCCGCAGCTGATAAACGAAACCACCAGGCAGTTTGAAATAACAGACAGTGTACAGTCTTTCGGATTTGGAATTGCATTTCAAACAGCACTTGGTTTCCTGAAAGTATCTTATGCCATTTCACCTGATGATGAAATCAGTAATGGTAAAGTGCATGTTGGTATAACAGCAGGTTTGTGAAGCTGCCTGATTTTTTCTGCGTAGCCTGAAAAGAGTTACCTACAAACATTCCAGGAGAACCAAAAACATAAATACTTTTCAATAACTTGCAATATGAATCAAAAGCTTCCTATATTTTCATTCTAATGGGTTGGGTGGGAATGACTGAATAAGCATGATTCATTCGCCCCGGAATTCAACATTCCTTTGCCCGGGTGGCGGAATTGGTAGACGCGCCGGATTCAAAATCCGGTGGTGGCAACATCGTGGGGGTTCGAGTCCCCCCCCGGGTACTTTCATTTATTCTCAATTCATCAATTCAAGGCAACAAATGTAACCTGATAAATTATTCAGCAGTAGTTGGATCAATAATCGTCGAAACCTGGCTCACTGAATTTGCAGGAAACCCACCTTGTTTAGCGTGTTCTCGAATTATTTTTTCATCAGGTGCATTATAAATGCAATAGATTTTATCATCTGTCACATAGCTTTGAACCCATTGTATTTTCGGGCCTAAAGTGTTTAATACCTGGCAAGATGTTTGTGAGATTTCTTTTAATTGTTCAGGAGTTAGTTTACCTGCTCCTGAAATTTCTCTTTCAATTACATATTTAGGCATGGTGTTATATATTAAAAATTTCAGTTCATAAGATTTTTGATATACCCCGACTTTCTCTAATGGAATTGTAATCCATTATCACTAATGGTAATTATATATAATTTCTGTATTTCTTACAACTTACTGTTAACTGTCAAGACTAAGAGCAGAGCATTAAATTCCGATTTGCTGTTCACCGAGAGTAATGTTGATGAGGTATTAAATTTTTATAGCATTTTCCAGTCGCTTGCTTTTTCCAGCTGAACGGCGCTGATTAACGCAGAGCATCTCTATGGACATTCACCCGAATTTATTTAAAAATTCCTGATATACTTCACCAAATCTGATATCTTCTTGATTCAAACCATCCTCTAATCTTATCAAATTTTTTAATTTTATGATCGAGCGCTATTCCCGCCCCGAAATGGCGGACATCTGGTCACTTGAAAATCAGTTTCAGGCGTGGCTTCAGGTAGAGCTTGCAGCCTGCAAAGCCTGGAGTAAACTGGGTAAAATACCATCCGAAGATGTTAAAAAGCTCTGTGAAAAAGCTACTTTTGATATCAGCAGAATCAAACAGATTGAAAAAGAGACCCGGCACGATGTGGTTGCTTTTACCCGTTCGGTTTCGGAAAGCCTGGGCCCTGAAAAAAAATGGGTACACTATGGGCTTACATCTACAGATGTGGTGGATACCGCCAATGGCCTCCGGCTGAAACAGGCAAATGAAATTCTGAGAAACGGAATACAGAATATGATTGAAGTGCTTGCCGGTAAAGCGCGGCAGCACAAGTTTACCCTGATGATGGGGCGAACTCACGGCGTCCATGCCGAACCCACAACATTCGGGTTAAAATGTGCTCTTTGGTATGCTGAAATGAAAAGAAACCTGGCACGGTTCGATGATGCAGCAAAGGATGTTGAATTTGGAAAACTATCAGGTGCCGTTGGAACCTTTGCCAACATACCCATGGAAGTAGAAGAGTATACATGTGAAGAACTGGGATTACAACCTGCACCCATTTCTACTCAAACATTGCAGCGCGACAGGCATGCCCACTACCTGTCTGTTCTTGCACTGATAGGATCCACTCTTGAAAAAATGGCAGTCGAAGTCAGGCATCTGCAGCGAACCGAGCTTCGCGAAGCGGAAGAATTTTTCGGAAAAGGGCAGAAAGGCTCATCGGCTATGCCCCACAAAAGAAATCCGGTAAGCTCTGAAAATATCACTGGATGCGCCAGGGTACTTCGGGGGTATATGGTTTCAGGCTTTGAAAATAT
>JBHJOO010000081.1:0-3980 GCA_050329675.1 Balneolaceae bacterium | reverse complement strand
CAGGTATCGCGTGGGATAAGTACTGATTTTGGCACACCTTTTACCTCTCCGGGTATTTGTAATCCAAAAATAGGCTCGGTGACATACTTCGTTTCATTCAGGTTTCCGTCAATAGCTTCGGATAACATTTTGCGTGTGTGAGGTAATTTCATGCGGCTACCAACACCATAAGGCCCGCCGGTCCATCCTGTGTTCACCAGCCACACATTTGAATCATGTCTCCTGATTTTATCAGCCAGCAATTCGGCATATACCGTTGGATGCAGAGGCATAAAAGGGGCTCCAAAACAGGCAGAAAAAGTAGCTTGCGGATCGGTAACACCGCGCTCGGTTCCGGCAACTTTTGCAGTATATCCACTGATAAAATGATACATAGCCTGTTCGGGTGTTAATCTGGAAATAGGCGGGAGAATTCCAAAGGCGTCAGCTGTTAGGAAAATGATATTTTTGGGATGATTGCCTGTTCCTGTTAAGCTTGCATTAGGAATAAAATGGATCGGATATGCACACCTTGTATTTTGGGTCAGGGAATCATCAGCAAAATCAGGTTCTCTGTCTTCGTTTAATATCACATTTTCAAGGATGGTGCCCGGCATTTTTGTTGTAGCATAAATTTCGGGCTCATTTTCCGGGGAAAGATGAATTGTTTTCGCATAGCAGCCACCCTCAAAATTAAAGATACCTTCATCACTCCATCCATGCTCATCATCTCCGATCAATATTTTGGAACTGTCAGCCGACAGTGTTGTTTTGCCGGTACCCGACAATCCGAAATAAACAGCTGTTTTGCCTTTTTTGTCCATATTAGCCGAACAATGCATGGCCATAATTCCTTTTTTGGGAAGCAGGTAATTCATAACTGAAAAAATCCCCTTTTTAACCTCACCGGAATAAAGTGTACCGCCTATCAGAATCAGGTTTTTTTCAAAGCTGCAAAAAATAAATGTATTAGACCGTGTTCCGTCAGCCTCCGGATCTGCCTGGAAGTGGGGAGCTGCAAGTACTGTAAATTCCGGTTCGTGGTTTTTTAATTCATTTTTATCGGGCCTTATAAACATATTATGAGTAAACAGGGCATGATAGGCAGCTGTACTAACTACTCGAACATTCAGCCTGTATTTTGGATCGGCACCGCAAAATACATCTTTCACATAGAGCTGTTTATCCTTCAGGTAGCTGATCATTTTTTTGTGCAGATTGTCAAAAACCTCCCTTGAAACCGGGCGATTTATAGTATTCCAGTCAATATTTTCTTTTGAATAGGGCTCATCCACAATAAATTTGTCCCTGGGCGACCGTCCTGTATATTTCCCAGTTTTGACACAGAGAGCCATATCATTTGTAAGAACAGCTTCACTGTTTAATATGGCTTGTTCGTAGAGTTCAGGTGGTGTTAGATTCCAAAACACATTATTGTTGTCTGACAAACCGAGATAATCTAATCCTGTTTTACTCCTTGGATGTTGATTATATGTTTCACTCATTATTCGGATAATCTTAAATTATAAATTTAGTTAGTTTAAAATGTTCTTCAATCTGATTCTTCAAAGCAGGAACCGTATAAAAAAGCGCTTTTCCAATATGAGAAAATACAAATACAATTATAAAATAAATTTGAAATCTGTGATATTATATCATCGGAATGTAGGTGAAATATCTTTTAACTTATCGTTCATAGAAATTCAATTTTTATAAATCATACACTATGACATCCATAGCACTGATACAAACTTCCTGCGGTGAAAATTCTGATAAAAACAGAGATAATACACTTTCTTTTATCGGTGATGCTGTTAAAGAGGGTGCACAAATTATCTGTTTACAGGAACTGTTCAATACCACATACTTTTGCAGAGAGATAGACCGGAAGTATTTTGAATGGGCAGAAACAATTCCCGGCCCCACCATCACGCAGTTTAAAAAAATCGCACTCGAACATAACGTCGTCTTAACGGTGCCGATTTTCGAAAAACAGGCTCCCGGTATTTACTATAACTCCATGGTTGTTATTGATGCAGATGGTTCAATTGCCGGCACATATCGCAAAATGCATATTCCTGATGACCCCGGTTTTTTTGAAAAATACTACTTTACCCCGGGTGATTTGGGTTATAAAGTCTTTGAAACAAAATATGGTAAAATCGGTACGCTGATATGCTGGGACCAATGGTTTCCGGAAGCGGCAAGAATTACAGCAATGATGGGTGCGGATATTCTGGTCTATCCCACAGCTATCGGCACACTTCCCGATGAAACCGACACCGAAAAAGCTGAATTTTTACATGCCTGGCAAACCATTCAAAAAAGCCATGCCATTGCCAATGGTTGTTTTGTGGCGGGTATCAACAGGGTTGGGATTGAAGGAGGTACCAAATTCTGGGGCCATTCTTTTGTAGCCGGACCATTTGGCAAAGTGATCGCAGAAGCAGGTGAAAAGGAGCAGATTTTAATGGCTGAATGTGATTTTTCTGAAATAGAACAACAAAGGCAAACATGGCCTTTTTTCAGAGACCGGAGAATCGACAGCTATAAGCCTATAGAAAAAAGGTTTCTTTAAAACCATGAGTCAGAAAAAAATTGTAACTATCAACAATCTGAAACATATTTTATATCAGTTAATCCCTGATTAAAACTGAACCAAAAAAAGGAGGTAATGTGGCCGTACACGAACTTGCCGGTAAAAAGGCACCCTACACAATTCTTGAAAATATCCCCGGGCTGGTTGTATCCTATTACAGGCGTCAGCCGGACCCCGCTGATTCTCAGCAATCTATTCAGTTCGGTACATCCGGCCACCGGGGCACATCCAAAAATGGCACTTTCAATGAGAATCACATTTTAGCCATTTCGCAGGCAGTAGCCGACTACCGGGTTAAAAACAACATTGACGGGCCGCTGTTTATCGGAATGGACACACATGCACTTTCCGAACCTGCATTGATTACATCCATTGAAGTGTTGGCAGCTAACGGGGTTGTCATCCGCTACCAGGATGGGATGGGTTATACACCCACACCCGTTATTTCAAATGCTATTTTGAGTTATAACAGGTCAGATCATTCCGGCCGGGCAGACGGAGTTGTAATTACGCCGTCACATAATCCCCCGTCGGACGGAGGTTTTAAATACAATGCTTTAAATGGCGGGCCGGCAAGCAAGGATGTGACGGATGAAATTCAAAATACGGCCAATCAATATTTAAAAAATGATTTGAAAGGAGTGAAAAGAATCACCCTTGATAAAGCCCTGAAGAAAAGTGAAACGGAAGCGTATGATTTTATCAGGCCATACGTGAATAACCTGAAAAGTGTTGTAAATATGGAGCTGATCAGCCGTTCAGGGTTAAAAATAGGTGCGGATCCAATGGGCGGTTCGGGTGTTGCTTATTGGGAACCTATCGCCGATGTATATAACCTGAATATTAATGTGGTTAATCCCCGGGTTGATCCAACATTCGGTTTTATGACAGTGGATAAGGACGGAAAAATTCGGATGGATTGTTCCTCACCCTATGCCATGGCCAGCCTCATCGATCTGAAGGACAGGTATGATATCGCTTTTGGCAATGATCCCGATTTTGATCGCCATGGAATCGTTACAAAAAGTGCGGGACTCATGAATCCGAATCACTACCTGGCCGTTGCCATACAGTACTTGTTTCAAAACCGTCCTGACTGGGCAGATGATGCCGCAATTGGAAAAACGTTAGTTTCGAGCAGCATGATTGACAGGGTGGCAAAATCCCTTGGCAGGAAACTGGCTGAAGTACCGGTTGGGTTTAAATGGTTTGTGGATGGACTGCTGAATGGTTCTTTTGGTTTTGGAGGAGAAGAAAGTGCCGGAGCATCATTTTTAAAAATGGACGGTACGGTCTGGTCGACTGATAAAGATGGTATTATTCTGAATCTCCTGGCTGCAGAAATCACAGCTAAAACCGGAAAGGATCCCGCAGAGCATTATAAAAAACTTGAAGATCAATT
>JBHJOO010000034.1:0-3154 GCA_050329675.1 Balneolaceae bacterium | reverse complement strand
CCGGTTAAAATCAGCACACCCATAAACGACATGGCATTCAGGCCGGTACCAGTCAGATACATGATTAGTAACGAGCCCACCCAAGCAAATGGTACTGCCAGGATAATGATGAACGGGTATTTAAGGTTTTCGAACTGAATAGCCAAAATCAGATAGATGACAAGGATGCTGATACCAAGCAGTGTTGCCATATCCATCATCAGGTTTTGTACCATCAGGGCATTTCCCCCGATTTGAATTTCCGTTCCGGGTGTTCTTGTAAATTCCCGGATCGTTTCCGTGGCTTTGGCCCGGTTCCACCACCAGTCGGCCAGAGACCAGTCGGCAACATAACTCAGAACCGGTGTTTGATTCACCCTTTCAAGCTGTTCAGGTTCTTTAACGCGTCTCACATCTGCAATATAACTTAGTGGTATTTCATTATTGCGAAGCCTCATTGTAACCTGATCCGGTTCGTAGAGCCTTCCGCGTTCGCCCACCAAACGGATACCTATCCGTTCATCCTGCCGGTTCCAGTCGGTTACCCAGCTGCCGCGGGTGATGGATTCAAGATACCGGATTACCTCCTGCTCGTCGATGCCAAGCTGAATCAAACGATCGGTTTTAAACTGAATATTCCAGGTATCCACCTCCTGATCGTACTGTTTCCGGATCTGATTATCCAATCCCGCACGTTCCATCATCCTGCTCAGTTCACCTGATAACCGCTCACTCATCCCACGATCGTTACCAACTAACCGGAAAAGCACCGGAGGCTGATCGGCCCCCAAAAGCGCACTCCAGCTTTGTGTATCGGCAATGGGTTCTACAATCCATCCGGGAAAATCACGATCAAATTCCTGAACAATCCGGTCAGCCAGTGCCGCTTCCTCCCATCCGCTTACCGGGATTGAAATTTTAAATTTATTCAGCCCCTCGCGAGCCAGGTTTGCCAGGTTCGACTGATCGGTATAACCGCCCTGAACCTGTAAATTACGATGGGTAAGCCCGGCTGCATTTAACTTTACGGTTAATGCCTCAGCCGCCTGCCTGCTTGAAGCAAGTGCCGTATTGCCGGGCAGCTGTACTCTGTAACTCACCATTTGTGGTTCATCTTCAGGCAGCATCGTTTTGGGCACGGTCGTAAACGCAAGATAGGATAAACCCAAAAGAACCAGTGCCGATATGATCATCAACGCGGGTCGTCTTATCACCCGCTGCAGGCTTCGTTCGTATGCTTCCAGCAGCCGGTCGAAAAACCTTCTTGTATTCAGTGTTTCCCCCTTTTCAGCTCTTTTTTTATGGATTTGCAGGACAAGTACCGGCAGAATCACCAAAGCGACCATCAGTGATGCCAGCAGGCTGATGGAAAGAGTATATGCCTGATCCTGAAAAAAAGCACCCTCAAATCCGCCCAGGAATACGAGCGGAAGAAATACCGAAATGGTTGTAAATGTAGAAGCTGTTACGGCGAGGGCAATTTCTTTTGTACCAACAGCTGCAGCCCGCTTTACAGATGGTGCCAGCGGCATGTGCCGGTTAATGTTTTCGAGTACCACAATAGCATTATCAAGCAGCAGGCCGATTCCCAGAGTAAGCCCGCTGAGGGATACGATATTAAGCTGAATACCCGAGCTGTACATGACAAAAAAGGTGAGAAAAATGGATACCGGAATGGCTATGCCGATAGTAAAAGGAGTCCGGATATCATTCAGAAACAGAAACAGTACAAAGAAAGCAAGAATCCCTCCAAGCAGAAGAGTTTGTAACAGATTCTGAATGGCTTTGCGGATAAAGGTGGCGTCTTCACTCAAAATTTCGATGCTGATCTCCGGGTACTGTTCACGCATCTGATCGAGCAGGGGAACAAGTGTATCGAACACTTCCACTGTATTGGTGCCAAATTCTTTCTTTACCAGCAGGTTTAATACCCGCCTGTTGTTAATCAGGGCAAATGATGAGGGATCTGACTCATCCATTTCCACACGGGCCACATCGCTTAACAGCAATATTTTTCCCTGTCCGAGGCGGGTGAGCGGTATCTTTTCAAGATCTTCAAGCGAATTGATGCGGCTTTGTATTTTCATTGAATAGCGATACCAGCCATCGCGCAATTCACCGCTTGATGAAAAAAGATTGGCCTGTTCCACAAGATTGCGAACCTGGTTAAGCGTCAGGCCGAAACGGTCGATCTCTTTCGGTAAAAAACGAATCTGCACTTCCGGCTCTACGGCCCCGACCGTAACAACCTGTGCGATACCGTCAGCCTGTTCAAGCCGCCGTGCCAATACCTGTTCCGACCAACGCTTCAGAGCCAGCCGGGTTTCAAACGCATCATTCGGCCGTGTTTTGGATGTGATTGCCAGAACGGCAATCGGTTCGTCGGATGTGGTGTTAAAAATGAGCTGCGGACGGGAGGCCTGCTCTGGCAGCATGAACTGAACCTGATCCAGTTTTTCACGGACGTTGAGAAACGCAAGATCCATATTGTGTCCCCATCGGAAGGTGAGATAAACCACACTCTGCCCCTGCCGTGCAAACCCGTGTACCCGTTCAATTCCGGGAACGGTGCTTAAAATAGCTTCCAGCCGTTCGTTAATTCGGGTTTCGATTTCGCGCGGAGATGCACCCTGCCAGTCGGTGCGAACTACGATGGTGGGTGAATCGACATCCGGTAACAGATCGACGGAAAGCTCGCTCAGGGCAAGGCCTCCGAAGATGAATGTTGCCAGAATCAGGATAACGGCGGTTATGGGACGGTTTAAAAGCAAACGGTTTCCAAATGAATTCCGGGATTACGTTTATTATAGTTAGAACATTTTATTATTGCAATGGTTTGTTTAATGACGATGGATATTCGGTAATAGTTTTAGAGGGTTTTTTGAATTCTGAATTTTGAGTTTTGAATAGGATAGCTGGCTGGCTTTCTTATTATTCGTCAATCATATATCCACTAATTCCCTTGATGAAAAAAAATTCTGATTTCTTAACCCCTAAAAATGCAGATGCATTCTTCAAAATTATTACATATCTCATGGTTATCTCCATTTTTGTTATTGATTTAAGGTTAAAGACAGCATTCTTACATCCAATGTCTCATAATTGACAAATAAAAGATCTAT
Source organism: Balneolaceae bacterium (assembly GCA_050329675.1). Classification (GTDB taxonomy): domain Bacteria; phylum Bacteroidota; class Rhodothermia; order Balneolales; family Balneolaceae; genus CAYVBJ01. The sequence continues at coordinate 53 of JBHJOO010000034.1, read as the reverse complement.
CTCATTCTCACTCCTGCCTGGTATAGCCTGGCTAAGAAAGAAATTTATCTCAT
>JBHJOO010000537.1:0-17074 GCA_050329675.1 Balneolaceae bacterium | reverse complement strand
TATCCTTTTCATACCCATTCGCTCAGCCAATTTGGGAGCCATTAGCGATGATACGATTGCTGTTATTATTTGCGGTGTGAAAATACTGCCGAACTGGCCGCTTGTAAAACCGTGAAAATCAGGGTTGGTTAAAATGCTTCCCGCCGCCGGGAACATAATAAGCGCAACTCCGGCCATAAATCCGCTTGCATAAATTGAAATGACTTTTTTTATCATGCTTGTTCCTGGCTGTCAACTAATGACAAACTTTTAATCAGGGCACCTGCCGACCAGGCCTGTTGAATGGTTCCCCTCCCTTCTCCCGGATTTTCACCATCAAATATTTCCGAGACTCCATACAGACAATTTTCATGATAAAAATGGTGCTTCAGCGTGTCGAGTTGGTCAAGTATGTAGTTTTTGGTTTTTTTCGTATTTCCATGAACTTCTATGTATGCAGCAAAATATTCACCCAGCAGAAATGGCCAGACGGTTCCCTGATGGTACGCATGGTCACGGTTCCAGTTATCACCTTCATAAACCGGTTTAAAATCCGAATGGCCCGGATTGAGTGTACGCAATCCATATGGTGTATAAAGTTCATCTGTTACAGTTGTCAGAACCGATTTTTGCTGTTTTTTCGTAAGCAGTTTAAATGGAAGGCTAAGTGCATAAATCTGATTCGGGCGAATGGTATCGTCTTCCATATGTACCGGAAACACCACATCATTCAAATATCCTTTTGAATTAAAAAACCGTTTTGAAAAATTCTTTTTAAGTTTTTTTGACGAATCTTTTACAGTATCAAGCAATGGCACCGGTTTCCTGCTTAGCTCCCCAAAACCTTCATATATTTTCAGAGCATTATACCAAAGGGCCTGTATCTCTACCGGACAGCCATGCCGCGGGGTCACTACAACTTCACCTACTCTTGCATCCATCCACGTAAGCTGTGCAATGCCCTCTCCTCCGTAAAGAAATCCCTCATCGGTCTGATGAATCCCATACCTCGTCCCCTTAAGGTGATGCCCGATAATATCGGTTAGTTTGGGAAAAACTTCTTTGACAAACTTCTTGTCACTAAATGTTTTGTAATAATCATACAAAACCACAAAAAGCCAGAGTGTGGCATCAATGGTATTATACTCTGGTTTGTCATTAATAGAATCAGGGAATCTATTGGGCAGCATCCCTTTATCAATATAATGAAGAAAAGTTTTAATAATGGATTTACTTACATCTTTTTTTCCTGTATCGATACACAGAGAACGCATGGCAATCATCGTATCCCGGCCCCAATCGGTAAACCAGTGGTAACCGGCCAGCAGGGTATAACTGTCTGTGGATTTTCTTTTCACGAGAAACTGATCGCCGGAAACCATTAAATCATTCAGAAACTCATCATCTGAAGTTCGCAATTTTGTGAGTCGTTCCAGTTCGTTTTTTTTCCATTGCTCAAAATTTTGATTTTTTACCGTTTCCCTTAAAGAAAGAGCTATATATGCTCTCTGGCCGGGTTTTAATGAAAGCCTGATAGTGCCTATAGAAAAGGTATCCTCTGTTGCATCCAGCCCACGGTATGCTTCTTTTTGGTAGAAAAAATTCTTATACCATTTGCCATCAGAAATAAATGTTCCGGGATGCGCTATGAATAGGGGCAAAGCTCCGTGATGTGCATAGATTTTAATACACTCCTTGCTGTTTTCGATATAAAAATCATTGTAACTATTTTCATGCAAGCTTCCGTGATAATCGCGATGATTCAGAAGCGGGTTTAATTCCAGACCGATCTCATTTTTACTGTGATTCTCATACTCCACCACCGTTGTATTTCTTCCATAGACCATAAAAACCGTTTTCGACAACTCAACATTATCTGTTTTCCATGTCGTTTTCGGAAGCGGGTTTCGCTCAAATTCTGTAATAAATTGAAACCCGTCAGGATGAACCACATCTGTATATTGATTGCATCCAAGCTGAAATCTTTTGTCATTTACAATCACGGTTTCGTCCAGTTTTGAAACAAGTACTTTTCGATCTGTCGGCGGATTAAAGGAAGCTACAAGCAATCCGTGATAACGCCTTGTATTACATCCTGCTGCTGTTGATGACGCATAGCTGCCAAGGCCGTTTGTCACGAGCCATTCTTTATTTGAAAGTGTATTAAAATCGGGATTTTCTATTTTCACCTGAGCCTCACTTAACGGGTTTATTGTGAATGGAATCAATCAGTTCAGCCACAATGCCCGTCCAGCCGGTTTGATGAGACGCTCCAACGCCACGCCCGTTCTCCCCGTGAAAATATTCATAGAAGAGAATCAGATCAGTGAAATTCGGATCCTTATGATGGAGGTCATGCAGCGCATTTACTGCCCTTTTATTCTCTTCATCCTTTTCAAAAATTCGAACCAGGTTTTTTGAAATATCTTCTGCAATTTGGCCAAGGTTTTTCTTGTTCTGATGATCATACGGACATTGAACAAGGCATTCATCTCCGTAATAGTTGTGTAACTCTTTCAGTGACTGAATCAGCAAATAATTCATGGGCGTCCATACCGGACCCCGCCAGTTGGAATTTCCGCCAAAAAGTTCCGTTTTGGATTCACCCGGTTCATATCGAAGCCCAAACTCCTGCCCGTTGATTTTTACCTGATATGGATCTTCATGAATTTTTGATAGAGAACGAATTCCATAAGGCGAGAAAAACTCCTCCTTGCTCAGTAACGGAGTTAAAACATGCGCCAGGCGATCGAGGGGAACAAGGGATAACAGCATATCTTTATTATCGTTATCATCGTTATGCGTCTCGATTACGAGGTGGCGATGGTTTTTTTCCCTGTATTTTCTGAACCAGTTCAGTCTTCGTGTAAAATCGGGCAGTTTATCAAGTTTTTTGCTATCGAGTACAATCGTGGCAAAAAGTGTGGTGAGACCTACAAGTGAGCGGACCTTTAACTGAATTCTTTCTCCACTGGGCAAGACAAGTACATCGTAGAAAAAACCGTCTTCCTTGCTTATACAACCATTTTCTTCATTGCCCATACAGTTGAGTGCTTCCGCAATATATACGAAATGTTCAAGAAATTTGGTGGCTACATCTTCAAAGCCTATGGGATCAACCTGCGCTATTTCAATGGCCATTTCCAGCATATTGAGGCTGTACATAGCCATCCAGCTTGTACCATCGGCCTGTTCCAGATGCCCGCCGCCGGGAATTTCGGAACTGCGGTCAAAAATGCCAATGTTATCCAGGCCTAAAAAGCCGCCTTCAAAAACATTATTGTCATTTTGATCTTTCCGGTTTACCCACCAGGTAAAATTGATGAGTAATTTTTGAAATACACGCTTTAGGAAATCGGTATCCCCTTTCCCTGTACGTTCTTTTTCAAGCTTAAATACCTGCATACAGGCCCAGGCATGTACCGGTGGGTTTACATCACCAAAAGCCCACTCATAGGCCGGAATTTGTCCGTTCGGTTTCATATACCACTCGCGTAAAAAAAGGATGAGCTGGTTTTTTGCAAACTCAGCATCCACCATCGATAGCGGAACACAGTGGAAGGCGAGATCCCAAGCCGCATACCAGGGATACTCCCATTTATCAGGCATGGAGATAATATCCTGGTTGTTCAATGTCATCCAGTCGGAATTGCGTCCGTTCTTTCTTGCCTCAGGAGGCGGAATTTGTCCTTCATCTCCATTCAGCCATTGGGGTATGTCGATGTAGTAGTATTGCTTGGTCCAAAGCATTCCTGCAAAGGCCTGACGCTGAATATTCTTATGATCGCTGTTTTTTCCTGTTTTGAAATGAACATAAAATTCATCAGCTTCTTTTATCCGGTCACGAAACAGAGTTTCAAACGATTTTTTAAGCGGGTTTTTCTCATGTTTTTTCTTTGACAGGCGCAGCCTGATCTCAGTATCACCACCGCCGGGAATTGTTCGCTTATAGAGTGGTGAAAATTTGGTTCCGGCTGTAATTTCATCAAAAATAGAAAAATCACCGGCCACTACGGCGTCATTGATACTGTCTTTTACCCGCGGAGTCACATTCTGCTGATTATAGAGCCGTTCGGTATTGGTTTCATTTTCGGAAAACAAAAGATTATTGGCCGGATCAATATAAAAATAGTAATCGCCAAGCTTCGGATGATTCGCCTTGATTTCAGAGTAATTCTCATTTTTTTTATTTAAGGACAATTCCGGCCGATTTTCAATTAATCCAAAGCTCCAGAGATTCGTGAACCAGAGTGTTGGCAAAAGGGTGATTTCAGCCTCTTCCGGAGACCGGTTATGAATTGTAATTTTTATCAAAATGTCGTTCTCATCCGCTTTTGCATATTCCGTAAACACATCAAAATAGTTTCCGTTTTCAAAAACACCGGTATCCTCAATTTCGTACTCATTCTCATCTTTTGACCGGGAACGGTTCGTTTGTACAAGATCTTCATATGGAAATGCACTCTGCGGATATTTATAAAGGTGTTTCATATACGAGTGCGTCGGGGTGCAGTCCAGATAGTAATAGAGTTCCTTTACATCCTCACCGTGATTTCCCTCCGGCCCGGTTAGCCCAAAAAGGCGTTCTTTGATGATCGGGTCTTTTCCATTCCACATGGCAACACTAAAATTCAGGTTACAAAGCTCATCAGTAATTCCTGCAATACCGTCTTCACCCCAGCGATATACACGGCTGCGGGCATGGTCGTGCGGAAAATAATCCCAGGCTTCTCCGTGTTCGCTGTAATCTTCACGGACGGTTCCCCACTGGCGCTCACTCAGATAGGGCCCCCATTTCAGCCAGTTTTTTTCTCCATTGTAATGAGTATTAAGTCTTTCTTGTTCAATTGTCATGATACATTTCCTGATTTTGTTTTATAAGTTTGTACATCATTTTCTACAGTACACGGTTTTGAGAATTGCGCCAAGGTACTATTCATTAACTTTTTTATTTGTATTGTATTTTTAAAAAATAAAGAACCCTGCGTTTATCCATTTTCAGTAAAACCGGGGTAGCAGGTCATTCCTCCATCAATAAAAATGGTTGTGCCATTGATATAATCGGATTCATCGGAAGCAAGCCAGACAGCCGCTGAGCCGATGTCAGATGGTTCGCCGATTCGTTTGTAGGGTATGAGCTGATTTAGTTTTTTCAATGCTTCAGGCGTATCCCATGCATCTTTATTGATAGGAGTTTTCACCGCCCCCGGGGCAATACTGTTTGCCCGTACTTTTATCGGCGCATATTCCTGGGCAATACTTTGCATCAGCATAACCAAAGCCCCTTTGGATGCGGCATAATTGGCATGGCCTGCCCAGGGAATCACTTCATGAACCGAGCTGACATGAATTATTTTTCCCAACGCGGCGGAAACTTCCGGCCTCAGCCCTCGTCGTATGAATTCCCTGATTCCCTCACGTGCACACAGAAACTGCCCGGTAAGGTTTACATCAATCACCTTTTGCCACTTATCGAGCGGCATTTCATGTAACGGATAATCGAGCTGAATACCAGCATTTGGGATTACAATATCCACAGTTCCGAAGCTGTCCACAGCTGTTTTGAACATAGCTATTACTTCATCTTCTTTGGTTACATCACATTTAAATGGTATGGCCTGGCCGCAGAGTTTATCGTCACAAATATCATGTGCCACTTCTTCTGCTGCTTCGGGATCGGATATATAGTTAATAATTACATTGGCTCCATCGCGACCGATGGCTGTGGCAATGGCCTTGCCGATTCCGGAATTGGCACCGGTTACAATAGCTGTTTGGCCCGTGAGCCGCTTGTTTGGTTTTTGATACATATAATTTGATTTTTTTTATTTTTGAACAACCAATATGGCATGGCCATCATAATCTCTTACCATAAAGCCAAGAGAGTACAAAAGGGGTGTTCGATTCAGATTTACAATATTTTCAGATATCAGTTGATACGATGCGGAAGCTTTGTGAAATATATTTTCAATTTAAACGACATATATTTTCCTGGTCTCATTAAAATACCTCTTTTAGAAGATGATCTCCCACACGCAGGGCCATTGCCATAATGGTCAAACCCGGATTTACGGCTGAACTTGAAGGGAAAAAACTTCCGTCCACTACATAGAGGTTTTCGACTTCATGTGCTCTGCACATGGCATTGAGTGCAGACGTTTTCGAATCATTTCCAAACCGGACCGTGCCGCACTGATGAGCAGTTCCTGCAAGCGGTATTTTTTTTCCAAGGTAGATATTATTTGGCAATAGATGGGTTTCACAACCGGAGTTTTTTAAAATCCATTTGAGTTTTTTTAACAAACGCTGATGGCCTTCGAGATTATTTTCGGTGTAACTTAATTTAATTTTGCCATCTTTGTTTATGGTTACCCTGTTTTCAGGATCGGGCAGATCTTCGGATGTCATCCAGAAATCGAGTGAGTATTTGGCGATCATATCCAGAGAAAATCCGGGAGCAAAAAACGGGGCATCCTCTTTATACATTACAGGATCTGATTTGCCAAGCATCTGGATATGCCCAAGAGGATAATCGAAATCATCGGAGCCGAAATAGAAATCATTAATGGCAAACGTTTTTCCGAATTTGGTTGGATTGGGTGTTTTCGAAATGGCCAGTAACGCAGAATTATTGTGCGCCATGTAGTTGCGGCCCACTACATCCGATCCGTTTGCCAGTCCGTTCGGGTGCATATCATTTGCAGATCGAAGTAACAAGGCAGCTGAATTTACCGCTCCACAGGCAACAATGACAATATCAGCACTGAATTCTATCGTTTCATCTCCCTGTTTAACAAAAATCATTTTGACAGTTTTACCTGAGGAATCTGTTTTAAGCCTTTCAACAAATGCATTTGTAATCAGGGTAACATTTTTGTTCTTCAATGCAGACTGAATACCAATTACATGTGAATCAGCTTTGGACTCAGTAGGATCCGGAAAACCATCAAAACGGTCCAGTACAAGCGGGCTTTTACCCTGTTTACCGTTCATTTTTACACCAACCGGTAGTGGAAAAGGGCTTAATCCGAGGTTTTGAATATCATCAAAAAGCTCCTGAATCCGCGGTTCATGAGGCAGGGGTTTGTGAAAATAGGACGCTTCTTCATGTGGCTCTGTCGGATCTGTATGCCGTTCGCCATGAACTTCATAGAGTTTTTCCGCTTCAAGGTAATATGGTTTTAAATCTTCGTATGATAATGGCCATGCCGGTGAAATTCCCCCATGATGCTTTACTTCACCAAAATCTTTTTCACGCATACGAAGCAACGCTGCTCCGTACATTTTTGTATTCCCGCCAACACAATAATGAGTGCCGGGATGAAATTCCTTATCATTTTTATCAAGCCACGCCTCTTTGGTTTTATACCGGGCTTTAAGGAAAACCTCCTCCGTATCCCAGTTTTCTTTCTCACGGGGTATAAAATCGCCGCGTTCTATGATTAATATCTTTTTCCCGGATCCAGCAAGCCGGTACGCGAGTGTCCCGCCCCCTGCACCTGTCCCGATGATGATGGCGTCGTAATTAATTGATTTTTGATTCAAGGCAATTTTTTAAAATAAGGTTAGATACAGACAAAGTTAATCAGAAACTTTTATGCATGTGTACTGTTTGGGTTACGCAATAGTCAAATTTTGGTAAACAAAAAGCTCGTATCATTCTATTTGCTTTCACTTAGATCCCAAAGATTATCTGTTTAATTCCGGTAAACTCTTGACGTTATCAGGTTAGCTCAAGTTCAGCAAAAAAAAACCACATCCTGCATTCTGAAAAAAAAATGCAGGTGTGGTTCTTTGAATTTTCTGATTTAAGCTGTATTTGATTACAGATTAATTATTCTAAAAACTCAGAATATGAACTCCATATTCAAGGTTCAGAGAATTACTTCTCCCACTTGCGGCTGCTAAACATATCATCCAGAGGCGTCTCGGCAATGTGATTCATGTAGTTGCTGAATGTTTTCACACCTACGCCTGTAATTACGCCAAATACATGTTTTTTCTCATAACCGGCTTCCAGGAATTCCTGAATTGCTTCCTGGCTGACATATCCGCGGTCTTTCACTACTTCTTTCGTGAATTTGCTCAATGCAGCAAGTTTCGCGTCCGGGATTTCCCTTCCTTCACGAATAGCGTCGGTCACTTCTGTTGGTACATTCGACATTTTATCGGCTACAAAACTATGCGCAGCCATGCAGTAATCACATTCATTAACATAGCTTACCGACAATAGAATTACCTCCTGTTCCTGGGATGTAAAACCCGACTGCTCACGAAATGCATTGTAACTGGCTGTGTATGATGAAAGCAATGAAGGGTTTACTGCCATGAATTCGTACATGTTCGGAACAAAACCGAGATTATTTTTCGCTTGTTGAAGCGTGCTTTTGGCTGGTTCCTGTGCAGTTTCGATTGTAACAGGTTCAAATTTGATTTTTGTTTGTGTACTCATAATAAAAATGTGTTGATAGGTTATCGTTTTTATTTGTTTTCAAACTAATAAAAGGCTGAGCTATATCAAAGCATTTGCTTAGTTTTTTACAGAATTGTTATATACTTTTCCGGAATCTTAAATCATGATGACCCAAATTCATTTGACAGCCTCTATTACTTTATCGATAAAGGCCCTCAAATCATCATCTTTCAAAACCTTGGCGGTAACAGCCATCCCCTGGGTGGATGTGACCAGGAACTTTGCCGATTTTTTTATATCCGAATTTTTTTTGATTTCCTTTTTCTCCCGGGCACGTTCAAGAACTGTTAAAAACAGATCCTCCAACATGTTATAGTATTCATTTAATTCTTTTTTTACTAATTCATTTGTATTTCCAAATTCCGTGGCTGTATTGGCAATCAGGCAGCCGGCAGGCGTATTGCCAGTCCGCACGGAATCCACAAACCTGTTCATAAATAATCGGATATCTTCAATTGAGCCATCGGATTCAATAAGAATTTTCAGAAAACCCTTGCGAACATTCTGTCTGTATCTTCGCAGTGATTGGATAAAAAGGTTCATCTTGCTGTCAAAGCTTGAGTATATTGAAAATTGATTGATGCCCATCTCCTCCTCAAGCATTCGAACCGAAGTAGCCTTGTATCCGTTTTTCCAGAACAGCATCATCGCTTTCTCTTCAACTGTATCCGGACTATAATTTTTTTTTCTCGGCATAGTATTTAATTTTTACTAAGCGTTTGCTTTGTTATTAGAATACGATGATGGGATCAATTTTCCAACTTTACCGGGCAATACATCAAATTTGTTACTCTTTTGATATATTTAAACAGGTTCTGTATTGCACCCTGTGTTTACTACCTTCACTTAGAATCTTAAATATTCCATAATATCCATTAATCCTGATACCCTGTAATCCATGATCAAAGACTTCCGCAACACAAAGCTGGACAGCCATCTGATTTTTACAGATGAGAATCTGTTTTCAAAAGGAGAATCTATTTCGGGTGAATATTACAAGATCCTTTTGAACCGGTCTGATGCTCTTTCTGTTTGTGTGGATGGCTTGTTAATGGATATAGCTAAGAATCACATTTTGTGCCTCACTCCTCTTCAAAAGGTTTCGCTGCATTCAGCAACATATCATTTTGTGATGCTGCTGTTCAACAGGGAATTTTACTGCATCCATGAAAATGATGAAGAGGTGTCCTGCAACGGACTCCTGTTTTTCGGGTCATCGGAAGTTCCCGTTTTAACACTTGACAAGGACGAGCAAAAAAAATTCAATGATTTGCTGAATGTCTTTCAGGATGAAATGGACACCATTGATAAAATTCAGGGAGAGATGCTTCGAATGCTTTTAAAAAGACTGATAATCAAATGCACCCGGCTTGCCAAAAAACAATTTATTTCACCCGGTACAGATGATTATGAACGGGACATAATCCGAAAATTTAATATCCTTGTTGAAAAAAATTATAAGAAATATCGACAAGTTTCAGACTATGCAAAATTGTTAAATAAAGCCCCTAAAACACTTTCCAATATCTTTTCTGCCGCTAATCATAAGTCGCCTCTCAAAGTGATACATAATCGATTGCTTACCGAAGCAAAACGCTATTTGTTATTCAGTGACATGATTTTAAAGGAAATAGCCTATGAACTTGGATTTGAGACCCAGGCTCATTTCTCAAGATTTTTTAAAAATGAAACGGGTTATTCACCAAGTGAATTCAGAAGAACCCATCCTGAATCGATATTCGGGAAGAATTGATAAATAAGAGGGAACTGCGGCTATTGATTTGCTCCAAAACCATCCACATCTTTGGATTGAATTAAATTATAAACAATTAAATCAATCAAAGTCATGTTTAAACTAAACTGGACAAAAGCAATTATTGCAGGAATTATTGGTACAATACTATTTGATATCGTGGGATTCTTCTTCACAGGTCAATGGTGGGATATCCCGGGTATACTGGGTGAAAAAACAGGCCTTGGTATGGCTTACGGCGTTGTCGGTCATTTTGGGAACGGCATTCTGCTGGCTATAATCTATGCAGCCCTTGCACCTCACCTATGGGGGCCTTACTGGATTCGGCCTTTCATTTTTATAATCGCTGAAACCATTGCCCTGGTCTGGCTGTTCATGCTGCCACTGTTGGGAGCTGGTGTTGCAGGCCTCGATGCCAATCCCATGATGCCGGTAGTTACTCTTGTGCGACACCTCGTTTTTGTTATTCCATTCATCTTTCTGATCAACAGTGAATACGAAAATCTCCAAACTGCATAAGTGATCCTTAAAAATCCCCGGTTGAAGTAATTTGGCCGGGGATTTTTTGTTTTTAATCATCCGGGATTGTTTTTTAGTTGATGTCATATGTGAATTCTGAAAAAGACCGGATAAGATCCACCCCTCTATTCGACAACATTCCCGCATAACCATTGCAGTATTCTGAAGGAAGTACGGCAAGAGTCATATCATTCGGTGCCTGATAATTTGTACCATAGCCGTCAGAATTTCATTTGCTAATTATGTATTATTAAGAGAAGTATTGCTTAAAATTTATAAGGCAATAAGAAGAGAAAAAGTATGGAATCAAGGACGGCATTTATTAAAAATTCAGTTCTATGGACATTGCTTTTTTTTGTTTTAGTCATAGCTCCCCTTGCTCTCGCTGCAATTGGCCACCAGGAAGAATACCGGGGATTTTGGATTGAATTTGGTGTTGGCCTTGGTTTTGTTGGCCTGGCTATGATGGGGCTTCAGTTTGTGCTAACTGCACGATATAATAAAATCGGTGCCCCATTTGGCCTGGATGAATTACTGAATTTTCATGGGCAGGCCGGTTACTTTGCCTGGTTATTTATTTTGGGACATTTCATCATACTTTTTATTGCCAATACGGAATATATCCATTTTCTGAATCCTGCAGAAAATCTGCCAAGAAGCCTCGCTCTGTTCGCAGTAATTATTGCATTAACATGCCTGATTGCCTTCACACACTGGCGTGAAAAGATTGGAATTGTGTATGAGTGGTGGCGTGTTTCTCATGGAATTTTAGCTCTCTTTGTGGTTTTTATCGGACTTGTACATATTCTTCAGGTTAGTTTTTATGTTACCGAATGGTGGCAGAAGGCCCTTTGGTCCGCATTAACCATCGGAGCGATGGGAATGCTGATACATACACGCGTGTGGAGGCCATATAAAAATTTAAAAAAACCTTACATAGTTACAGAGGTGAAACAAGAAACTGAGAATATATGGTCATTAATTTTACAGCCATATGGGCATAAAGGCATGAGATTCAAAGCCGGCCAATTTGCATGGATTACTTTTGGCGATTCACCGTTTAAACTTCAGCAGCATCCATTTACCATGTCATCACCTCCTGAGGTTAAGGATAAAATCCGGTTCACGATAAAAAAACTTGGCGATTTTACATCGGAAATTGATAAGATAAAAAATGGATCAACGGCTTTTATTGAAGGGCCTTATGGTAATTTTACCCTGGATGTAAGTTCGGCAGAACATAATATATTCATCGCGGGCGGAATAGGTATTACACCGTTAATCAGTATGCTTGAGTCAATCAATCTTCGTAATAACCCCCTTAAATTCACCTTGATTTACGGAACACCATCCATCGACAAGACACCGTTCTATGAAGATCTGAAATCACTCTCAGAAAGCATGAATCTGAAGGTTGTACATGTATTTGAAGAACCACCCGCTGACTGGAAAGGTGAAACCGGGTTTATTACGGAAGAAATTATAAAAAAATATATACCTGATGATGTTCACTCCTGTGAGTATTTTATATGCGGCCCGCCGCCGATGATGGATGTGGCTGAAAAAGCACTACGTGAGTGGGGATTACCGGTATACAAAGTACACTCTGAACGATATAAAATAGTGTAAATAAACAGTTATGATGCATATATACATTCGACGTCTTGTCGTAATACTCATGTTTTTACTACTGATTGCTGTTGCAATATTTGCATTACAGGGATAGTTCGTGAGGCCTCAATTTTCAAACTTTCGGAACAATTTTTGATGATTTTGCCGAATTCAACTGATTCCCTGAAATAGTATCGGGTTCAATTTTTTGTAACCACTTTTGTAATAATCCGGCATCCCCGAAGGTGAAGTATACCTTCCTGATGATCTCTTGAATAACTGCTTTTAATCGATGGTATCTTAAACCGGTAGAGACGATCATTTTCTTCGAACTGGCCCAATATTTTATTTGAGTAAATATTTGCATCTCTCCGCATTTCTGCTCTTTGCTGATTCAAGTTCAGATTTAAAAAATATCGGTATGAATCCCTTATATTTTCCTGCAGCATATATTCGATACTACGTTCAAGATTATTTTCCTTGACTGAAGTACCCAGCCATGCTGTTTGAATTTTTTTGGATATTACAGGTAAACCGAGAAAAACCGTGTTATCTGTAATTTCCAGGCTTTCACAGTTATCACTTAAAAACATTTCTTTACCACTATCCTCAGGCAGGATGTTCGCTGATAATGCAATCAGGAGATATGGCAAAAAAAATGTAAACAACTGGTGCATTTTTATTTTGTACTCAATTTCAATTTGTTAACGTAAACCACAATTAATCGTTGTTTGATCAGAGATTTAGTATCAAATTGTTATAAAATCTCATCTCTTTTTCATTCTTCGGCCAAAAAGATACTTTTCAAATTCAACGATCAGAAAAGCGGTAAACCCGGCGGATACCGGAAAGATCCAGTACCAGAATGTATGTGCGGATGTTCCGAACCATTGATTCATGAAGGGTGCGTAGGTAAAAATCAGTTGTAAGCCAATCAGGATTCCGGCTGCATAGAATGCATACCGGTTATTCAAAAATCCTGGTGCAAATGCTGATTCATGCATTTTTCTGCAATTAAACAGGTAAAAAAGCTGTCCTGCTACCAGGGTATTTACAGCAATCGTTCTGGCCGTTTCCAATTCATAATTATTGCTCCTGAGCCAATAGAAAATAGAAAGAGTCATTCCGCCAATAAGCAGTGATACAAAAACAACTCTCCACAGGAAATAGGCTCCTAAAATAGGTGCGTCCACTTCACGGGGGGGACGCTTCATCACACCCTGTTCGGATGGTTCGAATGAAAGTGCCAGTGCCAGTGTCACTGCAGTTACCATATTTACCCATAGCACCTGCACCGGCGTAACGGGGAGCATGATTCCCATCAAAACAGCAGTCATAATCACAAACGATTCGGCACCATTGGTTGGCAAAATAAAAAGTATGGCTTTTCGAAGATTATCATATATCGTTCTGCCTTCCTCTACCGCACTGGCTATGGATGCAAAGTTATCATCAGCCAGTACCATTTCCGATGCATCCTTGGTTACCTCGGTGCCCTTTATGCCCATCGCTATTCCAACATCGGCACGTTTCAATGCAGGTGCATCATTTACACCGTCACCCGTCATTGCACAAATTTTATTTTCAGCCTGAAGCGCTTTCACCAGCCGCAACTTATGTTCCGGACTTGTACGGGCAAACACATCATATTCGAGAGCCACTTTTCGCAGTTCATCATCGCTGATCTCTTCAAGTTCTGCTCCGCTGATTGCTTTTTTCCCGTCACCGATTCCCAGCTCTTTTCCGATGGCCCTGGCGGTAATCAGATGATCGCCTGTAATCATTTTTATTTTAATACCTGCTTCTTTACATGTCCTGATCGAAGAAATTGCCTCCTCACGCGGAGGGTCAATCATTCCGAACAAACCCAAAAAAGTCATTCCATCCTGAACATCTTCATGTTCGATCCGGTTTTTATCAATTTCAACTACTTTGATAGCCGCTGCAATCAATCTTCTTCCCTTGTTCGCCTGTTGTTCCATTTTCTCTTCCCAATAATCCTGCTGAATCATGCTGCTGCCATCCTCTGTTCTTTGATTGGTGCATAGTTCGAGCAGCCGCTCAGGTGCACCCTTCATGTAAATATATCGCCGTCCATTACTTTTATTCAGCGTTGCCATATATTTATGATCGGATTCAAACGGTATATGATCAATTCGTTCAGGATTGTAATCTTTCAGGCATGCTTTGTGGGTTAATGTAATGAGCGCACCTTCGGTTGGATCGCCGTCTATCGTCCACCCGTCGTCATCATTCTTCTTCAACTGTGAATCATTACATGCCTTAGCTGCTTTAATTAAATCTGAAAGGACAGAATTATTTTCTGCATTAACTTTTTCCCCATTCAGCCTGATTATACCTTCGGGGTTGTAACCGGAACCTTCAACTGTATACTCCCTGTCAGAAGTTACAATTCCGGTAACTGTCATTTCATTCTTCGTTAAAGTCCCGGTTTTATCAGAACAAATTACTGAAACCGACCCAAGTGTTTCCACAGATGGCAGCTTTCGGATAATGGCATTTCTCCTCGCCATTGCCTGAACACCGACAGCCAAAGTGATGGTCATAATTGCAGGTAAACCTTCCGGAATAGCAGCTACAGCGAGGCTGATTACAGCCAAAAAGATTTCATCCAGGGTATAATCTCTGAAATAGTAGCCAATCACAAAAAACAGAGACGTTATTCCAAGTATAAACACCGATAAAGCTTTACCAAACCGGTCGATCTGTTTTAAAAGTGGTGTGGTGATTTCCTCAACATCGGTCATCATCCTGTTAATCTTACCCAGCTCGGTATTCGCGCCTGTTTCAGCAACAACTCCTCTTGCCCTTCCATAAACAACAGATGTTCCGGAGAAAGTCATGCAGAGGCGGTCACCTGGTACCGCATTTTTATCGACCGGATCTGTCGTTTTTTCTACAGCTACTGATTCGCCTGTCAGGGCCGATTCCTCAATTTTTAAATTCCTGACATTCAGCAGCCGAAGATCGGCCGGTATTTTGTCACCGGATTCGAGCAGAACAACATCTCCGGGCACCAACTCTTCTGCATTAACGGTTTTACGATTACCATCCCTGATTACAACAGCACTTAGCGATAGCATTTTCCGAATACTTTCAATTGCTTTTTCTGCCTTACCTTCCTGAATAAATCCAATAATTGCGTTCACAAGAACCACCGCCAGTATAACCCAGGTGTCAATCCAGTGATCCAGCAGTGCAGTTATAATTGCCGCTATAATCAGGACATAAATCAACACATTGTGGAACTGAAGCAAAAAACGCATGAGAGCTGATCTTGATCTTCTTTCAGGCAATTTATTCGGCCCATGTATTTCAAGTCTTTTTTTTGCCTCTTGATCACTCAGGCCGTCACTTGTAGATGATACTTTTTCCAAAACAGTTTCAATAGAGAAACTATGCCAGGGAACCGGCTTATTATTTTGATTTCCATTACTTTTTGTTCCCATCGCAGGTTATTGATGATATGACTCTATTTTATTAAAAATAGCAAATTGTAAGTAGAATTTTCAGTATATGCTTCGCCCTCCAAAATAATTTATCTTTAATTATTCTTACATTACAGTCATAAATTTCAAAACCATTTAATCTCTTTTTTATGCGCTATTTTATTCTTTTTTTTACTCTGATGCTGTTCCAGACAGGATGTTCACCCGAGGCAACAGACGAGCCGGTCGGCTATCCAAATTCACATCTGCTTTTGGCAGCTGATGAGCTCTCTGAATTGATGCAAACAGATGACATCCTGCTCGTTGACACGCGTGAAGCAATCACAAATGAAGTTATACCAGGAGCTGTTCATTTTCCTTCGGTTCGGATGCTCACCGATCCTGATCATCCGGTTTCAAATTTCCTGGTTGGGCCTGAAAAGTTTGTTGAAATGATGCGCAGTTTAGGATTAAATAATGAGGACCGGATTGTTATCTATGATGATGGCAATGCTCTTGCCGCTGCCCGCCTCTTTTATGCTCTCGATTATTACGGTTTTTCAAATGCTTTTATTTTAAACGGTGGGGTGAAAGCCTGGCTGGCAGAGGGCCTACCCGTATCCGATTCTTTTGCTGAAACTGAACAAGGTAACTTTCAATTTGAGATTCAGGAAAACAGGTTTTGTGATATTAACTATATAATGGAGGCTGTGAATGATCCGGATAAAATTATATTTGATGTAAGGTCGGAAGGCGAGTACACCGGAGAAGTTAAACGTGCTGAACGTAGCGGACATATTCCCAATGCAGTCAATCTTGAATGGAACAACGTTCTGCAGGATGGTGATATACCCTATTTTAAACCGGCTCAGGAAATTCAGGAATTATTTGCTTTTAAAGGAATCACACCTGAGAAGGAAATCATCCCACACTGTCAAACCAATGTCAGGGGTTCACATGCTTACTTTACCCTTCGCCTGATGGGATACGACTCGGTTCGGCCGTATGAAGGCTCATGGGCTGAATACGGTAACCGGGAAGATACCATCGTAGAATAAACCAGGTTTTGCGTGTTTGGCTGCCGTAGCTGTAGAAGTGTTATCTTCGAATTTGATATTCCACAGGTGGAGTTTTCCCCGCCAGGTGTTTTACAAAATAATCCCAGGTTCTGCGGATGTGATAAGGTTCACTGGAGTATCCATGGCCCCTGTTGGGCATTACCAGCAGGTCAAAATCTTTGTTTTGCCTGATCAATTCATCCACAATCAGTAATGTCATCGATGGGTGCAC
>JBHJOO010000268.1:0-5836 GCA_050329675.1 Balneolaceae bacterium | reverse complement strand
ATATTCATGATAAGTTTTAATAATAAATTTTTCCAAGCCTGGTTTCGAAATACCAATTTCTTCAGCCACTTCCCGGACAGCACACATCTCAGGGGTTTCTTTCAATTCTCTTTTACCTTTAGGTAAATCCCAAACACCCCTTCTTTTAATTAAAACAACTTCTTTATTATCATTTTCAGTAAACCGATAAACTACCCCGCCACCTGCGTCTATTATTTCATCCGGTTTATTCTTCATCACTTTTTTTGTCTGAATCCTCTTTATTTTCTCCTTCCGCCTTTTTTTCATCAGAATAGTTCAGCCTCAAATTCGTCAGGGTTTGATTCAGATATTGAACCAGTTCATCCGGCAGGTTTCCTTTTGTAAACCGTTCCAGCATGATGAGTGTATCAATAGCATATTTTGCAGATTTCAGGTCCCGCTCAATTTTATCGGTTGCCGGATTTTTTAATTTACCCATCCCCATCATCGCAATCTGTTGATGCTGCTGAATTAACATTACAAATAACAGTTGCTGCTGCTGATCGTCATTTAATTTATCGCCATTTTTAGAATGATTCTTTTCCATAAAGCAATTTGATTTTTCTTTAATTATTAAGCAGTTTTATTTCAACGAAGTCATTTATAATCTTTACCTTTAGGCTTCATACAAAAATACAAAATTAGATTTATAAATGGCTATAATTCACCCTTTTAAAGGCTGGCTACCCGATCCCGATCTTGTGGATGAGGTTGCCTGCGTTCCTTATGATGTTATAAACAAAGAAGAAGCAGAAAAGATGGCTGAAGGAAAACCAAACAGCTTTCTTCATGTAATACGTCCTGAAATAGATCTGCCTGAAAATACTCCTTTTAATGATGAATCCGTCTACAAAAAAGGGGCAGAAAATCTAAAAAATTTATTGTCTTCTTCTCTGTTTCAACAGGATGAGAAGCCTCATATTTATATATATCAGCTCGAAACAAAGAATCATACACAAACAGGTGTGTTTACTTGTGTCTCTGTTCAGGACTATGACAATAACGTAATACTGAAACATGAACTCACCCGTCCCGATAAAGAGGATGACAGAACCAGGCATATTCTTGAACAATTAGCTCATGCAGAACCCGTCATGTTTACCTTCAGGGATAATGAAGAGATTCAGTTTCTCATTGAAAAAACTATATCAACATCAACTCCCGTCATAGAGCATACAGGTGATGATGCAGTGACCCACAGAGTATGGAAAACAGATAAAACGGCTCATTTTGCTGAAACTTTTGCAAATATCAAACATTTTTATGTTGCTGACGGGCATCATCGATGTAAAGCCGCATCGAGGGCAGCTGAAAAACTGAGAAAGCAACAAAATATTTTTCCGGGTGAAGCTGAGTTTGAATATTTTCCCGCTGTACTGTTTCCCATGAACCAGATGCGAATTTTACCTTATAACAGAATTTTAACAAACGCAAATACAGATCAAATTGATGAGCTTTTTAATACATTTTCACCCGAACGAACAAGGGAATATGAACCTGCCGCTAAAGGTGAAATATGTATTTATTATAAAGATTCATGGTTTAAAATGAGTCTGCCTGACCCGGTTAAAACCGACGCTGTATCTAACCTGGATGCTGCACGGCTTCAGAATTTGATCCTTGAGCCTTTTTTTGGTATTAAAAACCCGAGAACCGATCCTGATATTCAATTTGTGGGAGGTATACGTGGCACAGCAGAGCTGGAACGTCTTGTCGATTCTGGAAATGCTGTACTGGCAATTAGTATGTACCCGACCAGCATTGAGGAACTTGTAGCCGTATCTGACGCAGGAATGTTAATGCCGCCAAAATCTACCTGGTTCGAACCAAAACTTAAATCCGGAATCATCATTCACACTTTTGAATAAATAATCAAATTAATGATATAATATTATGAAACGAGTACACAATTTCAGCGCCGGCCCGGCGACTCTGCCTCTTGAAGTTCTGCAAAAAGTAGAAGAAGAGATAATCGACTATAAAGGAAAAGGAGCTTCTATTATTGAAATGAGTCACAGGAGTCCGGAATACACGGAAATAAATAATCAGGCTACTGAACGGCTACTTAATATTCTGGCAGCAGATAAAAATGATTGGGAAGTTCTATTTCTTCAGGGTGGTGCAAGCACTCAATTTATGATGGTGCCCCATAATTTTTTAAGTAAAGATCAAACTGCCGATTATATTGATACCGGTTCATGGTCTTCGAAAGCAATTAAAGAAGCTAAATTGTTTGGTAATGTTCATGTGCCCTTCAGCAGTAAAGACAGAGATTACACAAGAGTTCCCGGTAATAAAGAACTTACTTTTTCTGATGATCCTGTCTATGTTCACTTTACAAGCAACAACACGATTTTTGGAACACAATTCAGAAAAGAACCCGAAACAAATGGAGTACCTCTTGTTTGTGATGCATCATCCGATTTTCTATCACGGCCAATTGCCCTTGATAAATATGGTGTCATATACGCCGGTGCCCAAAAGAATCTTGGGCCTGCAGGTGTTACTGTCGTTTTGATAAGGAAATCTTTTTTAGAAAAACAAAAATCAGAAAATATCCCGACCATTCTGAATTATAAAACACATGTCGGAAAACTCTTTAATACACCGGCTGTTTTTGCAGTTTATATGGTTAACTATGTGTTGCAATGGATTGAAGAAAAAGGAGGCCTTGACTATTTCGACTCATTCAACCTTGATAAAGCAAATGTTATTTACAATGAACTTGACAAGGATGATTTTTACAGAGGAACCGTAGAGAAAGAATCCAGGTCATATATGAATATAACATTCCGGCTGAAAAATGAAGATCTTGAAGCAAAGTTTCTGAAGGAAGCAGCGCAGCATGACCATGTAAACCTGAAAGGGCACCGCAGTGTTGGTGGAATTCGTGCAAGTGTTTACAACGCCTGCCCAATGGATAGCGCAGAAGCACTTGCCGGATTTATGAGGGAATTTCGGAATAAAAACGGGTAAGGATTATGCAGGGGTGTATGCAGGTGATAGCTCAAAACACCCCAAAAAACGTCAGCAGATAATCAACCGTATTCGGCACAAAAAGCAGCAGATACACAACTCCCCAAATCGCACCTGCTATGTGTGCTTCGTGGTTAATCCGGCTGCCTTCGCTTTTGCTTGCAAAGATGCTGTATGCCAGAAAACATATACCGAAAACCCAGGCCGGCACCGGTATGGGTACAAACATGATATAGAGGCTTTGAGTCGGAAAAAGCAGGATGAAGCCGAACAGTACTGCTTCGACGGCTCCGGAGGCACCAAGGGTTGCATATTGAGGATCATCCCGGTGCCAAAGAACAGATGGAAGGGATGAAATCAACACTCCACTCAGGTATAAAGCCCCGAAATGATAAATACCTATGGTATTTTCCAATACCGGCCCAAATATAAAGAGGACAAACATATTGAGAAAAAGATGTCCTAACCCGGCATGGAGAAAACCTGCGGTTACCAGCTCGTGCCAAGTATTCTGGCGAACCATCCGGAATGGTCGCAATATACCCCAAGACAGCAGCGGCGGATAGAGATAAAGGGCAGCCAGCGAAAAGGCCACTGTTATTCCAATTATGATAAATGTAAGAGTCATAAGCCCCAAATGTAAGAGCTGCAGTACCATTTATCCAAAAGGAATTTTCTCCATGATTTAAATAAGTAAAACATCTGGATCATAAAAAACTGTGGAAATCAGCGAAAAATTATAAGTGATTATCTCTCAAAATTAATTAATCTTTTCTTGAATAGATTACATGACAATCAGTATCTTGAGAAGCCAAAAAATTAGTAAGAGATTACTTCTGATTATCGATTCGTTGTAAATATTACAAACGATGCAGCTCAGTGACAAAATACCGGTAAAACAGAATCAACATAAGCCGATGTAGCTCGGGGGTAGAGTCCCGACAAAAAAGCCAGTATAGCTCAGTGGCAGAGCAATCGCCTCGTAAGCGATAGGTCGCCGGTTCAAATCCGGCTACTGGCTCATGTTGGCGGGATAAATCGTTGGCCGCCGGTTCAAATCCGGCCATCGGCTCTTTTTATTTGGAATAAAGTGCAGGCCAACGTTTCAAAAAAAAAAATGCCTAAGTTTTATTTAAAAGTGATATATCTCTGTTTTTGTTACTCCATTTTCAATTGAGTAAATACTATGGATTATTACCGGCCGAACCGCTATATTTTTTGAAACATATCTTCTATCTGCTTCTATAAAACCCTGTGCAAATCAACTTATATTATATCACCCTTATTATTCTTTCCATTATATTTGTGGCAAGCTGTGGAGTGTCTAAACGGGGTACGGCTATTGTTTCTTATGAGGATGCCGAAAGTGGTGCCATGATCGAAAATGGCATTGCAAGCTGGTACGGGCCTAAATTTCATGGCAAAACAACAGCAAATGGCGAGCGATATAATATGAACGGATTAACAGCTGCCCACAAAACCCTCCCCTTCAATACTGTTGTCCGTGTCGAAAATGTAAAAAACGGGCGCTCCGTCGATGTGAGAATTAATGACCGCGGACCGTTTGTCGGTAACCGAATCATCGATCTTTCACGCAAGGCTGCTGAAGAAATAGATATGATTGGTTCGGGCACCGCAGAAGTTCGTATTTTTTTACTAAAAGAAGGAGATCGAAAAATTTCTACGGCTAACACAAGCAGCATTCCAACATTTACCGTTCAGCTCGCTTCATTTGAAAGACGGCCGGAAGCTGAACGTCATTCTTCTCAAATTGATGGAACCCGTGTTGAAACCGGTATTGTTCGTGGAAAAACCGTATACAGGGTTTACTATGGCGTCTATCAGTCTTCAGAGGCAGCAAAAAAAGCACAAAGAGATCTGCAGCGAAAAGGGCATAATGGTTTTGTGAAACAGATTGAGAATTAAAGTTAAGTTGAGTGTAGTGTTTTTTACGGAACGAAATCCCGACAGCTGCAGAATAACACAAGGTTGAGTGAATGAATCTGTCGGGGTTGAGTGCTTTTCGAAATAAGTCATGGAATTATGGAACGCAGATGACACGGATCAGGGGGATGATCGCGGATGAAACAAGTATGCACACATTATGATCAGCGGCTATCCGCACAATCCGTTTTATCCGTGTTCAATTAAGGGATTAACTCTGTAGGGTTTGCGGGTTGACAATCGCTGAAACAGTCCGATTGGCTACAGAGGCAATCCGTAATTTTAAAAATTTATTTTTGCTCCGGGAATGTATTTATCTATCATTTTGGTTAAGTGTGCTCACAACGCATAATCAAACATGAAAAAAAATATAATCGTAATCGGCAGTGGATTTGGGGGTCTGGCAACAGCCTCGAGGCTGTTGTCAAGAGGGCACAGGGTAACTATTTTTGAAAAGCGTGATAAACCCGGAGGACGCGCCTATGTTTATGAAAATAACGGTTTCAAATTTGATGGCGGGCCCACGGTTATCACAGCTCCTTTTATGTTTGATGATATTTATAAAGCAGCAGGCAAAAGAAGAGAAGATTACATCAAGTTTGTGCCTTGCAACCCTTTCTACAGAATATTCGACTGGTACGGTAAAAGCTTTGATTATAACGATAACCATGCATTTACTCTTTCGGAGATCCATAAAAGGAATCCAAAAGATGCAGCTGGTTATGAAAAATTTTTGGGTACAACAAAAGCGATTTTTGACAAGGGTTTTGTAGAGCTCGCCGACAAGCCATTTTTAAAATTTACAGATATGCTGAAAGTGGCACCGGATTTAATCCGGCTTCAATCCTATAAAACCGTATACAAATACGTGGCTCAGTTTATCGAAGACGAATTC
>JBHJOO010000145.1:0-4089 GCA_050329675.1 Balneolaceae bacterium | reverse complement strand
TTCACACGCAATTTTTTGCCTGGAATATTCCCAAAACGGATTTTTTAACGGTGTGGACTCTGTGACAGGCAGGCATGATGGCGGCGTTTGATATACAGAAGCTGAGCTGATAAAAATATACTGCCCGGTTTTATCTCTGAATATTTCAAGATCCGCTTCAATATGGGCAGGTTCAAAAGCAATCCAGTTAACCACAACATCAAAATTCAGATCATTCAGCTTTTTTCTCACTTCCTCTGTCTGGCGGATATCTCCCTCAATAACCTCAGCATTTTGAGGAACCGGCCGTTTTGATGTTCCACGATTCAGTAAAAAAAGATCCAGTCCGCGAGCCGATGCAAGATGAGTGCATGCCGAACTGATCACACCTGTCCCGCCAATAAAAAGAACTTTCAATCTTTTTTTCCGGATATGAAGCTGTCAGCAGAAAACTTTCCGCTTCCTGTAAAAAAGATAGCAAGACACATGAGTAATAAAAGAAGATCTACCCGCATAGGGCCAAAACCCTGTTCGAGCTTTACAGTGAAAATGGCAACCACCATAATAAATGCAAGTAACAATGCCGGTATTTTGGGATAAAGGCCTATCAGAACCATAATACCACCGAAAAATTCTACAATGGCAACGACCCAGGCCATCAGCCCTGCCATTGGAATACCTAAATCACCAAAAAAGCCCTGCACACCTTCTATACCGGTTAGTTTACCCCATCCTGCAACTATAAATACGACACCAATTCCAATACGAAGTAAAAGTAACGCGAGATCATGATTTGATTTGTTCATAATTGTAACCCGGTCAGTTTATTTAATTGTTTGTTAACAAGCCTTATATAAAATAATTCCTAAATGTTAAATCGCAAAAAAATAGATTGGGTTTTACATAAAGATACAATTGAAAGCGTGTGTTAAGGAACCCTGATTGATAGCCTCAGTCAGGATTATTTAAACTTTCAGGAATCCGGACTGTAAAACAAGCTCCGCCATTTTCAGCGTTGGATGCAATGATCGATCCATCATGTTGTTCAATAATATTTTTCGAAATTGCAAGGCCAAGGCCAAGGCCAAATTTAGCCCCGGTATGCTTGGTAGTTACATTCGGTTCAAAAATTTTTTCAAGCATGGATTCCTCAATTCCGGGGCCAGTGTCACATATATCCACCCGGATAAATCCATCTTCCTGCCTGCATTCAATTTTGAGCTTCCCAAATTTGCCCATTGCATCAGCAGCGTTTAATATAATATTGGTCCATACCTGATTGAGTGCAGCCGGATTCGCTTCAATTTTTGGAATATCATTCAGTTTCAATTCAACATCATAAAATTTGATTCTATTGCTCGTCAACTGTAATGTATCTTTAATCCCTTCCCTTATATCTATTATTTCAGTTTCTTCCTCTGCGTCATTCCGGCTGTAGCTTTTTAAGCTTTTCACAAGATTTGCTATACGATTACCTGATGAACTGATGTTTCGAAACAGCCTCCCAATTTCGAAATAGCTTGTACACATATCCAGCAATTCTTTATCAAAAACCTTCTGCTTTTTTAAATCTATAAGCAGCTCATCAGAAACCTGGGATAAAATACGGAGTGTATTTCTGCTTATATCCGGGAAATCCGGTTCTATTTCTTTCATTCTATTTCTGATGGCTTTCGTATCCGGAAATCCGGTTTTTTTCCCTTCCATGTAAAACTTTATTCCAAGTTTCTTCAATTTGGCATCAGGCTCTTCATTTTCAATAAGATCCTGAATACGGGTTTCGAGAGATTCAACAGAGCCTACCAATGCCGCGGTGGGATTATTTACCTCATGTGCAAATCCGGCTACAAGCTGGCCAAGAGTGGCCATTTTTTCCTGGTAAATCAGCTTGTTTTGAGCATCTTTTAAATCTTCATACAGTTTTTTTAATTCGTTTCTCTCATTTTTCAGTTCCTGGTTTACCGAATCGAGTTTCATCTTTAAAATGATGCTTTGCCGGTATCGCTCCAGCAGATTGGCAAGAATAACCTGATCGAGATACTCCTGTATTTCAGGATATTTTTTAAAAAGTGATTTCAGTTCTTCCCTCGGAATTTGCAACAGACTGACTTCCGTTTCTGTTTTTGCTGTTGTAAGAGACGGATAATGAGTTGTAAATGCAATAATTCCAATTAATGCCCCCGGCTGCAAACGGCTGACAGGAAATTCCTGGTCTGTATATGGTTTCAGCTTGTATAACTGAACGGACCCTTCAAGCAGAATATAAATATCATCAAGAGGTTCTCCCTCTTTGAACAGTGTTACACCTGCATGATAATGTTGCAAATATTGATCCGAGCTAACATCACGGTCAAGAACGGAACGCATCATACCGATCACTTCACTGCGATCTTCAAGCCATTTTGAACCGAATGAAAATTTCATTTATGTATCTGTAAGATTGCCGCTGCTGCGAATATGTTCAGCAATTCTTTCCTGGTCGAGAACACTCATATACTTCAGCGGGTTCTTGCTATTTTCAATTACATAATCTGTAAGAAGCTGCTTAACAATTTCAACCAGTTCTTTCTTTTTCCATGGTTTTGCAATATAGTGTTCAAGCTTTGCCTGGTTTACTGCTTTTACCGTCTCTTCAAGTCCGGCCTGTCCGGTTATGAGTACTTTTTTTACATAACGGGTATCTTCATTTTCCTGCATTTCGATCAAAAGATCAACTCCATTTTGAGACGGCAGTACATGATCACATAAAATGATGCCAATACGGTTATCTTCATTCATAATATCGTGAATGATCTCTTTGGCTTCCTCGGCAGTATCCGCCATTTCAATGGGAAACCGGCTTTCGAACAACTCGATATCACGCACAATTGAATCCAGTACATCCGGCTCATCTTCAACAACAAGGATATAGATTTTTTCTTCCATAACAATAAATTTAGAGGATAAATGGCCAGTAAACAAAGGAACAAACGATAACAAGAATCACCCCTGCAAGCCCGATTAATATGCCTGCAAGCGCCATATCGCGCGTTTCAACTACGCCGGTACTGATTGCAACAGCATTCGGGGGTGTGGAAATGGGCAGCACCATGGCGAAACTTGCGCTCAGTGCAATTACAAGGCCAACCATCAGCATTCCGAACATCCCTTCAAAAACGCCGGATACAGCCATTGAAATTGCAATTGGAATCAGAAGTGATGCTGTTACAGTGTTTGATAAGAAATTCGACATAATCAATGTAACTATTCCAAAAGTTCCAATCAGGGCAAGGGCACCAAGCTGGTCCCAGCTTACCAATTCAACCAGCCAGGAAGCCAGTCCCGTATCTTTCATAGCAATACCCA
This sequence comes from Balneolaceae bacterium, assembly GCA_050329675.1. Classification (GTDB taxonomy): domain Bacteria; phylum Bacteroidota; class Rhodothermia; order Balneolales; family Balneolaceae; genus CAYVBJ01. The sequence goes on along the minus strand of JBHJOO010000145.1, from coordinate 765 downwards.
ATGAAATGCCCCCGGCTATCAGCCACAGTACTTCCCAAGGAAGTTTACGGATATCACTTTTTTCAAAACTGTTTGACAATGTCAAAACTGCCACCGGCAGAAGGGCTACAATACTGCTTTTAATTCCATGATAGCTTTCAGTTATCCACAGCAGAACCGTAATAGCAAATATTACATAGAGTAATCTTGCATTTCCTGTTTTCATCAGGGTTCCTTTCATATCTATATCAACACGGTCAGCTTTTGGCGGGAAAAGCCGGAGAAGGATAATCCATGAAAAAAACAGCATGACCAATGTTATTGGCAGGGCATAGATCATCCATTCACTAAATGTAATCGCTTTTCCCTGCTGATTGAGTGCAGCAATCACGACTGCATTCGGCGGGGTACCGATCGGGGTTGCCATTCCCCCAATGTTTGCGGCAAAAGGGATTGATAATGCAATACTTACTCTTGCAGGATCGCCGGGCTGCATTCTTGCAATAATTGGAATCACAACGGTAATCATCATGGCTGTAGTAGCCGTATTACTCATAAAAGCCGAGAGCAATCCTGTAACAATCATCAGCCCGAGAATAATGAATTTCGGTCTGCTGCCAAATGGTGTAAGTAATTTTTTAGTCAGATATTTATCGAAATTATATTTTACGGATGCATCGGCAAGTACAAATCCGCCTAAAAACAGTATGATGATGGGATCAGCTAACGTTGAAATAAACGTTGTAAAGTGAGTCGGAGAATAGTCCGGTGATGATAAGCCCGAAC
>JBHJOO010000366.1:0-3657 GCA_050329675.1 Balneolaceae bacterium | reverse complement strand
AATTGCGTGTGAAGAACGATTGATGCAGGCGTACAGGGAAGATGATTTTCCGGTTACGATTGTGCGTCCGTCACATACGTATGATAAAACCATGCTCCCGTTTCGCGGAAACTATACCATGCTCGATCGTATGCAGAAAGGCAAAAAGGTCGTTGTCCACGGTGATGGCACTTCGCTTTGGACTCTGACTCACCACCGTGATTTTGCCAAAGGATTTATCGGGTTGCTTGGCAATACACAGTCTATTGGCCATTCTGTCCATATTACATCTGATGAAGTGCTTTCATGGAACCAGATTTTCAGTATTATGGCAAAGGCGGCAGGCGGTGGATTTAATCCGGTTTATATCCCTTCCAAAACCATTGCCGGGTTTGATCAGGACTGGGGTGCAAGCCTTCTTGGCGACAAATCACACAGTATGATTTTTGATAATACCAAAGTTAAACGGCTTGTACCCGGATTTAAAGCAACGATACCATTTAGCGAAGGAGCATCTGAAATAGTTGACTGGTACACTAAAAACCCGGGAGAGCGTATTATTGAAAAAGAGTTTAACAAACAGCTGGAGCAGTTGATTGCGAAGTTCGGTTAATAAAAATGGATCGTTTGTGGCACTGTTATTTATCTTTATTTCTGAATGATGCAATTACATTTCGAAACACTTCTTCGTTTGAAGAAAATTTAGATTTAAGTGTCCAGGTAAGAATTTGGCTAAATGAGTCTTCCGTCTCAATTACAGTGTGAATATATACAACTTTGAAATTTTCAAATGCACCTTCAACTTCATGCTGAACTGAGTCGTAATTATTTATTTTAAAATATTTTGGGCCATTAATAATTGGATCTTGTAAATTGCTGATGATTTGACTAAATGTCATATAGCTATGTTTTTGTAAATTCCATCCATATAAATCAATCTTTTCATCGGAAAGCAATATCAAGTATTGTTCAAGAACTTCATTACCAACCTGAATGATTGCTTCGTCATTTAATTCGAGATCATACCATTCAGCTGGTACATTCAATGAAAACTTTTCATCAAGGCTTATATAATTTTTATAGTTATCCTGTTGGCAGTAGATTAAAGAGGGAAAGAGAACAAGTGAGAAAATCAGGCCGGTTTGTTTTTTATACATGATTCGTCAAATTATAAGGTGTTTTGAATGGAATTTAATAAAGTTCGAATCTCCGGGCATGTTTTTATTTTTAGGTGTAGGTAATTGGAGCCAGCGGTCTTGGAAAAGGTAAATTGATTATCATACCTCGAAGGGGTAAATGATGAATAGCCCCCGATCCCCGGGATCTGAGGTACGGTACACTCTGCGGAATGTTTTGTTCAGCACCTCAATATAAAAACATACCAATCCCTGAAACCTGTATTCTATTTTTCATGACCGAATACTTGTCAGATAAAATGATAACCCGGTATAATAACACGGAAAATAGAGCGAAGCCAGTGAAAACCATAGCGGGGTTTCTTCCATGTATAACAGCATGGCGATGATCATAGCAATGTATGGAACAGATAAACTCAGGGTGGTTTTTCTCAGTTTCAGAGTACGGCTTGGGTAGACGAACCTGACGGGTATCAACACAAAAATTGAAAATATGATCAATATGATTGATGAAACCCATACACCGGCATCAAAAATATAGAGGTAGAAGATCAACAGATTCCAGTAAGATGGAAATCCCCGGAAAAAGTGATCTTCTGTTTTTGCCTGTTTGTGGCTGAACCCGAACAGGCTTACCAGTAGAACAACCGAGCAGATTGCAAAAGGAATACCCATGAATAAATATCCCCATACGACCGGAAGAAAAACCCAGGTAAGATAATCAACCAGGTTATCAATTAATGCACCATCCGTTTGAGGCATGTGTTTCGATACATCAACCATTCGTGCCAATGTCCCGTCAACAGAATCACTTGCAGCGGCAAGTGCAAGAAATCTCAAAGAATTGGCAGCGTCTCCTTCTGCCATAAGTATAAGCGACCAGAGGCCAATAACAGCACCTGACGCAGTTAGCAGATGCACAGTAAGTGAGGTAATTTTATTGGCCATCAAATAAACCGGTCAGTTAACTGTCGGTATCAGAGTGGCACTAATCACCTCATCCTGGCGGGTTCTGATGCTTTGCAGCATCTCTGCTGAAGGCTCGGCATCGAGCTGAATTGTACAGCAAGCCGTTTTTTTGCCTTCAAAAATGACATTTTCCAGTTCCTGTGCATTGATTTCAGCTTCTTTTAATTCGTTCATTACATTGGCAATCACACCCGGTTTATCATAGTGTCGTACCACAAGCTGCCAGGGAGCATCGGTATGCTCACACCGGTTCAGCCAGTTTCTGACTTTGCCCTCCTTCAGGTATCCGCGCACGATATCAACGGCATCTGAAGCCACTGCCAATTGAGCCTGCTGTGTGCTTGCTCCAATGTGATGACTTATATATACATTCTCCAGTTCCTGAAACCGGCTTTTGAATGCTCCCTGTTTGAATTCAGGTTCATCATTAAATACATCAAGTCCGGCCCTGATACGTCCGGCTTTCAGTTCATCATAAAGAGCTCCTTCATCCACAATCCCGGCTCTCGCCGTATTGATAAAAATAGCACCATCTTTCAGTTTTGATAAGACCTCTCTGGAAATAAATTTCTTTGTATCCGGAGTCATTGCCAGATGTACACTTAAAATATCACACCGCGAGGCCACATCGTCAACACTTTCAGCAAATTCCACATCAAGTTCATCAGCTGCATCGGGTGTGAGCGAGCGCGACCATGCAACAACCGGCATCCCAAATGCTTTTGCACGGGTAATCACTTCCCTTCCGATTTGCCCCGTCCCGATGATACCGAGTTTCTTGCCAAAAACACCATCCGCTTTGCTGAAAGCCGTTTTGTTCCACTGTCCGGAACGAAATCCGGAAATATTATCGGGCAGAAAGCGGTCCAATGCTAAAATCAATCCCATCGTCAATTCAGCTACTGCTATAGAATTTTGACCCGGACAATTGGCTACATAGATTCCCATGTTACTTGCAGCATCCATATCTATATTATTTACACCGGCACCCGCCCGGATGATCAGGCTCAGATTGGGACTGTTTTTAATACATTGATCACTAACTACCGTTGATCTTACAATAAGTACATTGGCTGATGGCAATCCTTTATCAAGGTCTGCAGAAACAGCCCCGGGATTTGATTTAACCCGGATGCCAAGTGATTCAAGTTCGGCAATAGATTCAGGGGGGAGCTTGTCGGCAATGTAAATAGTCATGGAGGTACTCCTGTTCTTATTTTTTTACTTAAATAGTTTAGTATGTACTATAAAAGTAACTATTGTGAATGAATAGAAGAAACCGAAAAATGGATTTATATAAGGCATTCTCAAAATTATAAATTACTTCGTATTAATTCCGGTAATTTCACTTATTCAATTCAATCCCTGTTCCATGTATAAGAAGATTTTTATTACAGTTCTACTCTTCATCTTTTCTGTTTCATTGCTGTATGCTCAACCCTACAAACTTGTAGTTTGCAATAATTGTGATCTTATAATTATCGCGATGCAAAATGCAGGCTTAGGCTGCTCAGGCAAGAATTAACCAGCCAAATAGCACCAATTCTGCAATACGCTGAATCAGTCCCCGAAG
>JBHJOO010000377.1:0-8669 GCA_050329675.1 Balneolaceae bacterium | reverse complement strand
TGATTGGGCTGCATCATTTGAATTCCACTGGGAAAATTATAAAAGAAATAACCGAATCTGAGGGTAGATATATTGGCAAAATTCGCACCGAAATCAATCGATACCGAAAGTTCACCCGCAAATCCAAAATGCCAGTCACCCTGGCCTAAACCCGAAAAAATATCATTTACCGGTTCAAAATTATCAATAAACCGTTCACGAAACCCATTGTTATTGCGATCGTCAAAATAGGGATAAGCAAAAGCTGCGGCTGGACCAAAACTGCCATTTACAAAGAATCTGAAGTTATCCTCAACCGCTCTGGCAAACAGCCTGTGCCTGAGGCCAAGCATAAACGGAAAGGCAAATGCTCTTTTAAATTTATTGGGGATTACCTGCTGCCCGAAAAAAACATCTGTAAATGTTTGTTCACTTGCATCCCTAAGCCCGGTGATCCTTAAAATAGCAATTGCTTCCATATCAGGCCCGATGACACGCCTGTATTCGCCACCGATTCCAAAGCCAAAATTATTAACAAGAACATTAAATCCGAGCCCGTTCAGCAGCCCCTCGGTAAGCGGAGTTCTGGACCTATCTGTTCGAAGCACTTCCGGTTCTTCTATTTGAGCTTGCACATAAACGGCATCTGTAACAAAGAAAAGCAGCATGAATAATGAGAAAAATATAAAGATGAAATTTTTTTTCATGGGTGAATACTTAAAAAATTAGAATCATTTGCAAGAATATAATGTTATCACATGAAATGGTTAATGCAATATAAAAGCAACGTAACGTTTTGAAATAAATTTATTATACACAACGATTAAACTATTTGCTTCTTGTTTCAAATAGGCTTTTATTCATGCTAAATTTCTACAATTCAGTTCTTAATATATAAAACAAATGAGTACAGTTACGAGGTTTTTGGTTTATGGTCCTTCGGAAACATTAAAAAGGATGACGCCTAAACTTTTGGATACACTTGAACCAAAATATGTGTATCAATACAAATCATCCACCAGCAATGATGAAATTTGTGTTGCAATTTATGAACAATTTGAAAAACAAATCAATGCAACGATTACATTAACATGTATCATTGAACATACAGGGCGGCAAAATAAAGTTGAGCTTAAAAAAGCCGGTGGAAGAATGGGATTCCGGGGAAGTTCACTTTCTGAGGAGAAAAGCATCGATTCTGCAGTTATTGACTTTATAATGGATTATACCAAACGCTTTGGGTTATCACTGCAGGAAGATGTGATGGATCACAAGCAAAAGGAGAAAGAGAAGTAGCATGCCTTTAATATGAGCCCGGGTAAAGCAGAGTGGACGGTTCTTTCAATGCTCGAATGGGCTACCGAATATTTTGAAAAACAGAATATATCCTCGCCACGCTTAAGTATTGAATGGCTTCTGTCACATATTCTTGAGGTCAAAAGGCTTGATCTATATTTGATGTATGACCGTCCGCTCACAGATGTTGAACTTTCACGGCTTCGGCCGCTTGTTAAACGAAGAGCCCTGCATGAACCATTGCAGTATATTACCGGTTTTACCCATTTCATGGACTGTAAAATTTATGTAAACAGTACAGTTCTGATCCCACGAATTGAAACAGAGCAGCTTATTGAGGAGCTTCTTCAGAGAACCAGCCATCGCAAAAATGCGCCCGTTCGTCTTCTGGATATCGGAACCGGTTCCGGTTGCATCCCTGTCTCAATCAAATTTTACAATCCCCATTGGGATTGTTCCGGATGCGATATATCGGATGAGGCTGTTGAGCTTGCCAGAAAAAATGCAAAAGAAAACAATGTACATGTCACTTTTTTTAAATGTGATTTGTTTGATTTAAAACCGGTTCCGGAGCCGGATAAATGGGATATTATTATATCCAATCCTCCATACATCCCACCAGAAGAAAAAAGCAGTGTCGAAGAACAGGTGATAAAATATGAACCGGAAATAGCACTCATTCACGAAGATCCCTTATCTGTTTACAGGGCGATCTCTGGATATGCGAAACAATCTTTGAAACACGATGGTTACCTTTTTCTGGAATGTAATAACAGTCTGGCTTCTGAAATTCAGGAAGTTGTTGAGCATGCCGGTTTCAAAGCAGAAACAAAACAGGATTTGGATAAGAATCCGAGATTCATTATTGCCGGAAATTTGAATTGAAATGCAATACAATTTTGATTTTGACAGACTCTCACCGGGAGGGAATAATTCAACACTCAATAATGTTGATAACTTGTTGAAAAGTTTTTTTAAAGCAATCAAGTCGTGTAAAGATTGATTAAAATCTGTGTTAGCTAATTGTTACGGGCTGTCAAGGGCAAATTTAGTTATTAACATTAGAATATTTAACTTATTGTTGCACAATAATTTATAGCTTTTACGGGAATGTGGATAACTTTTAAAAAATCTGAAAATAGCAATTGATTTCAGTGTCAAAATTTACCATTTTCCCTGCCACAGTAAAAAAATAATGGCTTTTTTAGCTGTTGATAACTAAAGGGGAAATTGCTTTAAAAATTTGATTGGAGGCAACAATACATTGACAAAAGTAACGGCTGAAACAGCCTGGAAGGATTGTCTCGAAATAATCCAGGATAATATCAGCTATCAGAAGTACAAATCGTGGTTTGAACCAATCAACCCGCTTAAACTTGAAAACGATACACTAACGATACAAGTACCAAGCCAGTTTTGGTATGAATGGCTTGAAGAGCATTACTACAACATGCTTCGTTCCACTATAGGAAAAGTACTTGGTGAAAATGGAAAACTTGAGTATTCTGTACTTGTGGAAAAGTCTGAAAAATTTGAAGATAACCGTTCTGTGCGATTACCGCAGCAGCCCATGCCGCCGTCACGGCCACAGGAAATGAATACCTATGCCGATTACCACCCGGGTAAAATTGAAAATCCATTTGTTATTCCCGGAATACGAAAAACCAGAATAGAATCGAATTTAAATAACAACTATGTATTCGATCGTTTTATTGAAGGTGATTGCAACCGGTTAGCGCGTTCGGCTGCTATGGCTATTGCTGAAAATCCTGGCAAAAATTCTTTTAATCCCTTTTTTATTTACGGTACAACCGGCCTTGGAAAAACACATCTTGCACAGAGTATCGGTAACAAAATAAAACAGGATTTTGGGAACGAATTTGCCGTATTGTATGTCTCTTCCGAATCGTTTACAAATGAATTTGTACAGGCAATCCGCAATAACCGGGCAAGTGAATTTTCCATGTTTTATCGCAATATTGATGTATTGATTGTAGACGATATACAGTTTTTCAGTGGCAAGGAAAAAACACAGGAAGAATTTTTCCATATTTTTAATTCACTTCATCAGGATGGCAAACAAATTATACTCAGCAGCGATCGCGCACCTAAAGATATTCCTGATATTGAAGAACGCCTGATTTCACGATTTGGATGGGGGTTAAGTGCAGATGTTCAAATTCCTGAATATGAAACAAGATATGCAATACTCGAACGCAAAGCTTCTGATAACGGAATCTCTCTTGATGCGCAGATTATTGAGTTTATCGCCATGAATTTTAAATCGAATATACGAGATCTTGAAGGAGCCATCATCAAACTGCTTGCAACTGCATCGTTAAAACATGTCGATGATATTGATTTAAACATGGCTAAAAACGTACTGAAGGATATGGTCAGGAATACAAACAGTACCGTTTCGATTGAATCCATCCAAAATTATGTATGCGACTATTTTGGTATTGATACAAATAAAGTACGGGAAAAAACAAGAAAGCAGGAAATTGTAGAGGCAAGACAAATCGCTATGTATCTATCTAAAAAATTTACTCAATCCAGCCTTAAATCGATCGGGCTTCAATTCGGCGGACGTGATCATTCAACTGTAATTCATGCCATCAATACTGTTGAACAGCGGCTTTCGACTACACCCAAGTTAAAGAGGGTCCTCAAAGAACTGGAACAGAAAATTGAGGTAGCTACACTCTGAAGCCGGAAGACCGTATAACTATAAAGTCCTTAAAATTTAATGCCCGCCACGGTTATTACAAAAAAGAACGGGAAGAGGGTAATTCATTTGAAGTGGATGTAACTGCAACAGGTGATTTCCGCGTGGCCGGTATATCAGACGATATCAGCATGGCCTTTGATTATCAGGTTGTTGAAAAAATTGCAAAAGAAGTTTTTGAAGGAACATCAAAAAAACTGATTGAAACACTATGTTTCTCCATCGGCGATCGTCTTTTTAAAAAATTTACCGGGATTTCTACACTTGAGGTTGCTGTCAGAAAAATGCATCCGCCTCTTCTTACAAAATCTGAATTTGCAGAAGTAAGAATGACATGGCAACGGTAGGTATTGCACTGGGCTCAAATCTTGGCAACAGGGTACAGTATCTCAGAAAAGCGGCCGCATTTCTGGAAAGCATATCAGAAACAGAAATAAAGAAATCATCACTCTGGGAATCTGAACCAGTGGGTGGTGCCAGGTATTTTTTTTTAAACGGTTTCATCTCCATTCATACAAATCAAAAGCCTGCTGATCTTTTAAAAAATTTAAAGAACTTTGAAATGAAACTGGGACGAGAAAAAAATCCGGGGCGATGGGAGCCGCGTATTATAGATCTTGATATAATTTTCTACGACAACTTGGTGATTCAAACCGATACTCTTATTATTCCACATCCGGAATTTAAACAGCGACTTTTTGTTTTATATCCTCTTCAGGAATTATATCCTGACTGGAAAGATCCTGTTACAAAAGATCCTCTAACCAAAATTATAGACGAAGCTCCCGAAATTCATATAGAGATTACAGATTACAACTGGTAATTATGTCAAACAAATTTGATTTTATTGCAATTGAAGGAGTGATTGGCGCCGGCAAAACAACGCTGGCCAAATTGCTTTCAGAACGCCGCAATGCGCGTTTGGTTCTTGAGCAATTTGAAGAAAATCCTTTTTTACCGAAATTTTATGAAGACAAAGAGCGCTTTGGATTTCAAACCCAGCTTGCTTTTTTGGCAAGCCGGTTTAAACAGCAGCAAAAAATGACAAACCGTGATCTTTTTCACGATCTGCTTATTTCCGATTACATTTTTGAAAAAGACCGTATTTTTGCAAGGCTTAATCTTCAGGATGAAGAATTTACTTTGTATGATACAATCTATAACATCATGACCGGAATTTCAGCCAAACCTGATCTGATCATATATTTACAAAACTCAGTCGATCGCCTAATGGAAAATATCAAACAAAGAGGCCGGAGTTATGAAAAACATATCACCCGGGATTATCTTCAGGATTTGGCCGATGCCTACAATCATTTTTTTTATCACTACAATAAAACTCCCCTTATGATCATTAATGCTTCAGAAATTGATTTTGTAGATAAGCCTTCACATTTAGCGTATATTGAAGAACAGATTTTTGAACAGCCAATACGCAATAATACACATATACACATAATCTCCGAATAATGATACGGTGGCTCTTATTAGCATTTATTATTTATCTTTTATTCCGGCTTTTTTTCAAGACCCGAAAAAAATCCGTCCGTTCACCATTTACTTTTTATTTTGATCGGCACAATTACAATGATCCTCAGAATAAAAAAGCCGGAAAAAGTAATCTTGAACATATTGAAGAAGCCGACTTTGAAGACATTACTGAAAAAGAGAATAAAAAAGATGAAGCGAACTGATGAGTTTTGAAGAAAAACACAAACAAGGTTACGAACTGCTGCACGAAAGAGATCTTGACAAAAGTCTTGATACGGCACGTGAGTTACAAAAAATTGACCGTGATGCTGCCGAGGGTTTTACCCTCGAAGGTGAGGTGATGCAACGCCTGAACCAATGGGAACAGAGTATCAATTCGTTTAATGAAGCCCTTGAACGCGACAGTGACAACGCGAGAGTGTACAATTTGAGGGGATATTCATATTTGAATAAAGATGAACCGGAAAAAGCCCGAAAAGATTTTGAAAGGGCCATCAAACTCGACGATTTGCCCGCTGCTCATAGAAATATGGTTCTCTATAAACTTATGGCTGGCAAGGGCCAGGACGCTATTCAATACCTGTTAGACAGAATTCGTAAAAACCCCGGTGATGTCGAAAACTGGATACTGATGGGTGATTTGATGAAAAAAGGAGGCCATGATTCCAAAGCCCGTACCTATTACGAACAAGCGCTGAAAATGGCCCCTGATAATGAATACGTAAAAAGCCAGCTGGAAGAATAGAAACCTGAATTATATTGAGTACTAAAGAAATTTAGAATCTGACCTTTCTATTTAAATTCAAAAACCGGTATATTTAAAATTTGAAGAGATATTTGAATACGGTCGATTCTCAATAATCACTGGTTTACATTCTATAATCAACTGCCCTGGTGGTGGAATTGGTATCCCGACATCCATATGTCGGGATTGAAGGGGCAGTGATCTTTTATATTATTTTTTATTTAATTAATAGCCCTGGTGGTGGAATTGGTAGACACGCTGTCTTGAGGGGGCAGTGACCGAAAGGTCGTGCTGGTTCGAATCCAGTCCAGGGCACTCCAAGCCTTGCAGTTAATCCATTCTGCAGGGCTTTTTTATGGTCTGAAATTAAATTTTTTACTCCACCTTTTTCAGAAACCGAATCAGCCCGGATACATAGGTTTCTGTATCATCCCACATAGCTATGTGGCTGCCTTCAGGGCAGTGAAGATACTCCCCTTCTGGAAATTCCTCCGCCATCCATTTCATGTGTTTGGGATCCATCGTATCGTGCTCCGCGCCTATTACAAGTGTTGGTACATCAATTTGTTTCAAGTCGTTTCTTCTATCCCAAAACTCCAGTTTGCCTGAAGCACCAAATTCGCTCGGCCCCTGCATCGCCACATACATCTCATGATTGATATTTTCAAAAGCCTTATTAACATCCTCTGGCCACTTATCTGCAGGAATTCTTAAAACATGTTTTTCATAAAAATTTGGTATCAGCAGTTCCATATATCGCTCACTGTCAAATTTTCCTTCAGATTCAAGCTTACGGATTTCTTTTACAACACCGGGATCGATACCGGATGCCAATACATCATTCGCATACCTGTTATAATCGGGAATGCTCGACATCATATTGGATACAATTAAGCCCTTCAAATTTTTTTGATACCGGAGTGAGTACTCAATGGCAAGTATTCCTCCCCATGAATGGCCAAGAAGAAAAAAATTTGAAGAGTCCAAACCCAATTTGCTGCGAACAGTCTCAACTTCTTCTGCAAAGCGTTCAATAGTCCAAAGTGACGGATCGTTAGCCGGATCACTGTGATGCGAACCAAGCTGATCGTAATAGTAGTATTCGATTCCTTCTGCCGGCAGATAGTTATCAAAAATTTTGAAATATTCATGAGTAGCACCCGGGCCGCCGTGAAGCAGTAACAATTTAATATCCGGGCTTTTCCCCATTCTTTTTGTCCACACTTTATAACCGCCATCAATTGTAATTATTCTGATATTTTCCATAGCTTCATCTTTTAATTTGGTATATCCTCATTTATATTAAAATAAATACTGTAATTATAAACATATCAGATCTTGCCAGCCTGATGCAATATATATCTTACGGATAGATTTAAAAATTTACATCAAAATAATCATCCCTTCTATGCCTGAAAAAACCCTTTACCAAAATGTTCTTAGTACACCTATTGGTGAAATGTATTCTGTGTATTCGGATGATGCTTTACATCTGCTTGAATTTTACAATGCTGAGAGAATCAACAAACAAATTAAAAAACTGAATATCCAGCCTGTTCAGGGGCCAGCAGAACATCCGGTTTACAAACAGCTTATATTCGAAATCGGCCTGTATTTTACAGGAGCACTAAAAGAATTCTCAATTCCGCTAAACCCCTCCGGTACTTTATTTCAGCAACGTGTTTGGGAGTGTCTACGTGATATTCCATACGGGCATACTATCTCCTATGAGGCCCTGACCAACACACTCGGTAACACTAACGCCATCAGGGCGGTTGCTGCTGCAAACGGAGCCAATCCAATCGCAATACTTATTCCCTGCCATCGTGTTATCGGAAAAAATGGCGCCCTTACCGGTTACGCCGGCGGACTTAACCGTAAACGAAAACTTCTGGCTCTTGAAAAACTAAATTCTGATGAAAAGATTTATCAACCCGGGGATCAAATGGAATTAACGCCTCATATCAGATGAAATTCAGTAACATGGATCGAAGACAAAAAAGAAAATGGCAGCCATTTATCAATTATATTCTGATTGTATTAGCTTTAATTGTTTTGGCTTCACTTTTATTTGGAGTATGGAGATTATTTATGCCAAAAACACAGGATGACAGACCACACAGAAAATTAACTTCTGCTGAAAGGCTGCTGGCAGAAAGGCTTGAAGAAGATGTACGTTTTTTATCTGAAGCTATAGGTGAACGAAATATGCATACTCCGGGCTCTATGGAGAAAACCACTGACTGGATTGAAATTCGTATGAAAGATGCCGGGTATCAACCGGAACGGCATAATTACCGGATTGGAGGAATCAGGTTCGGCGGACACACGGCCGATAATCTCATTGCAGAAGTAACCGGCACGAAACAACCCGATGAGATTGTGGTTATTGGTGCTCATTACGATTCAGTGGCAGGTTCACCGGGCGCA
>JBHJOO010000118.1:0-3058 GCA_050329675.1 Balneolaceae bacterium | reverse complement strand
CTTTGTACTCATAATACCCCATGTAGTAGGAAGCCCGATCTGACAAATCAATCACATAGTAATCAAGCTTTCGATCCCAAAGAATACTTGATTCAGTTATACGGTAATTTGTTTTGGTTTCGACCTCAATCCAGAGCAGATGTCCATTGAAAACTTCAATATTATTTATGTAACTAAAATCTTCCTCCGGTGTCCGTAACCGGCGTTCATTTGGCCAATATTTCTGTTTACTCAGAAGAAAATCACTTAATTTGAAAGTATTTTCAATTCTCAGATCATTTGCATCATAGATATAAATATACGGGAATGGTTTAAATGCCAATACAAATTTATCATCATACTCACCATACCTGACCTTACCATTCAAGACAAATGGCCGATGCAGCATCCAGTGACCGTTTATATCATAAATTTTTCCAAATGAAGAAATTTCCTCGCTATTTTTGTCAATGATATGAACAGATTTGCTGTAATCCAGCATTTGATGCGAGTTTGTTCCTTCTACATTCTCGTTATCGACCCTTCCTCCCAGTATCGCAAATTTATTTTTAAATGTTGCTAATGATGATGGGGTAAATTGTAAACTTATATCATCATTATGTAAGCATGGGTTTTCTTTACAATCAAATACGGAGAGAAACATATCCTCTCTTAAAATATAAATCATATCATGATGCTTAACCATTTCCAAAGGAAATTGAAAATCACCCGGGCCTCTTCCAAAATCCGAAATAACAGATGCCTTTTTTGTTTCCAGATTATATTCATGCAGTTTGTTGCTATTATCATCGAGAATGACCAGGCGGTCATCACCAAAAGAAACCACATTGAATGCCGGGAATGGTGAACCAACCAGCAGGTCTAATTTTTCAAATGCTATTTTTTCCGGATTTTGAAGATATTGATATAATAAAACCAATTCTTGCGATTTTTGATTTAATGTAATAAATGAGTTTTTAATATCGATTAGAATATGATTGAAATCATAAAATGGAATTCTTTCCTCGATTGGATGCTCAACCATTGTTTCTTGTGATTCTTTATTATTCCTGTTGCAGGATAGCAGAAACACTATAACTAAGAACAATGAGGAAAAAAACAGATAACTCTTATACACGTTTCTAAAATTCACCAAAAGAGATGTCACTTTTTAAGTATTTATTTTTATTTTAAAGGATTAGTTCTCACATATTGATTCTAAACAACAGTCTTGTGTGTCATTACATATACCACCAGCCCCTGTAATCTGTCCATTAAAAGAACAGCTCGTGTTGCTACCGGCACGGCAAGCATTAACCTCTGTCTGACACCAACTGTTTGAACAAAGACCTGAAGATCCATTTGCTTTTTCCAATAAGCCTGCACTTCCGATCCCGAGAATTACCATTCCTATGCAAATTATTGCTTTAGCTAAATTTTTAAAAGTATTAATCATAATTTATTAATTTAATTACATATTAAAGAAAGACTTGTTGCGAATATATATATATATATATATGCAATAACTGCATTTTAATTAATTTAATTAGACTCCACTTTTCAGGCCAAAAATGAAAATAACATATTTGTCGACAAGAAATTTTATAGGAAATTAATATGGATATGAATCATTAAAAAAAGGGACTATACGTTTATCCGGTCTCTTTTGGATGATTCTTATGCTGCAATGGTAATTTGTCAATATTCAACTGATTGATATCTTTCATCCCTGATCAATTTACAACTAACAAAGAACTGGATCCCAAAACATCTTCTCATGGATCATGCCCAACTGAACATTTTTAGCTGGCAGAATGAAACACTGGCCAAAGGCTACAATAAACTGGCAGCATTCAGTTTTGATGAAGCGGAAGTGATTTTTACTGAAATCAAAATGAGGTACATGAGTACTGATACTGAAGTGGATGAGGCGCTAATTCTTGTAAATTACTGGAGGATTTTTTTTGAGCAGATAGAGGATAAAAGCGTGGAACACCAAATTCGGTTTCTTCACGAAGAGGTCAGCCGGTTCAGGTTTTCAAAAACTTGGGGGATGGAACTGCTTCGCGCTGCTCTGATCCGGCATGTCATCGGATTGATGCGTCAGCGGGGAGAGTTTTTCATCACTGAGCAGGTGGCGCTTTCTGATCTGTATTCAGAGGTAAACAGCATCAAAATGGCAGAGCAGGTATTAACCCGTCAGTTATCTCTGGATGAAAGAGATAACAACCTCCGCTTCCGTCTCGCCCATATCATGTGGCACAATGGCCTCAAAGGGGAAGCCAAAAAACATTATGCTCTTGGCTTAATCTATAATCCCGTTTTGGTTCCCCGCAGGTATCTCTCTTGCAGTGAAATTTCTGAACTAATCAATCGGCATGGGCCTGAAATGACACCGGCTTACGGCTGGGTTGATGGAATCATCCCGCTTCTGCACTCGCCGGAGGATATTCCTGCCATGAATGATGCCCACCGCAAGGCGCTTGCCTGTTACCGCCTGCTCACAAAAGCTGAACGGGCATCCAAAAACCGAAATATCGACGGCTGTGTGGAATACCGCAAGGAACTTAAGAAATCTCATCCCGGTTTTTATGAAGCCTATTTTACACTGTTATCAAAACGGACACAACCACGGCAGTTTCTTTAACCCGAATTTACAATGTAAAGATCAGCTATTCTTATCAGTTTTTTACACAAATACTGATAAGAATTAAAGTTTGACAATGTTCATTCATTTATATTATTTCTGAAATGAATTTAGATTCATCTTTTTATAAAATCATGAATGATTACGCGCTTTTTGTTCTAATTTTTATAGTATCTGTATTACCCGGCTGCAGTTTTGAAAACTCAACGGATGTGACACCGGAAAATGTTTCGGTTGATTATTTGTCTGCCCCCGCCGGTTTTACTGTTGAACTTTTTGCTGAAAATGTGCCGAACGTACGGGCAATGACGTACAGCCCCGGCGGTATCATTTACGCGGGATCAAGAGGTGCAGGAAATGTTTACGCCATTATAGATAAAAACAATGATTTCCGGGCGGACACATTAATCACTATTGCTGAAAATCTATCCA
>JBHJOO010000442.1:0-3761 GCA_050329675.1 Balneolaceae bacterium | reverse complement strand
GGGCCGTATTCGAAACTGTTGGTCATCTCGACTCCGAATGCTGCTGCAAGCTTGATAGCAGCGCCGCATTCGATCAAATAATTCTCTACAACCTCTTTTCCGGCGGCTATACTTCTATTTTTTGTAGAATCTGAATGATTGTAGCAGTTATTATCGATGGCCAGTGATATTGTGTATTCTCCCGGAATCAGATCCGTCAAATTTGTAATTGTAACCGATGTTGTTTCCGTTAGACGGCTCACCGATGTTTAGCTTATCGATCTCAATATTTACCCCTCCCTCTAAAATGTCTGTATTTGTCAATTGTGAGATGATTTTTTCTACTTCAGTCGGGTCGTGAGGCGGGGCTGAATAAAACCCGCCGATCTGCCAGCCGTATTCCGTATGGAACGCGTATAAACATGGATTGTGCGGATCGTCGCTGATCAGAATGTGTGCTTTCTCGTTTCATCCGCGATCATCCCCCTGATCTGTGGCATCTGCGTTCCATAATTTTTATGATTCATTCCGCACGGAACACGGATTAATAACTGTTCTTCCTGATTCATAAAATATTTCACAATTGGCCGATTACTGTTTACAAATTCTAATTCTTTGCTTATAATTTATTATGGTAAATTACGTTAAAGGTTTAACCAAAATGTATCCTATGAAATACCCGATATTAGGCTTACTCATTTTATTCTGTTCTTCTACTTACGCTGATGCGCAACTGCGGGAAGATCTCAGATCTTACGATGCTTTTAGCGGGACGGTAACTCATGCTCAAAGTCCGAAATCCGGCCCTGGCAATTTCATGAATATGCTTAATATGACAATGTCTCATTCTTATACAATGAGCTTCAGCAACTTTGGCGGGCAGATGCAAAATCTCAATGCGTATACAAATCATATGGCCTTTGACTTAACGGATAAACTGGATGCATATGTTGATGTATCTGTAATCCATTCACCATTCGGCAACAGTTTCATGAATAATGACAGTGCATTCGGTGCACAAATTGTTATCGACCGGGCGATGATTAATTATCAACTATCACCCAATACCAATATCTCATTCTCATTTTCTCAAAGGCCATATTATTCTCCTCACGGATCCTCTTTTTTTAATTCCGGATTTGGAAGAAGCAGATTCGGGTACTAACATCAAAGAATGACTCTAAATAATCGAGAGCAAAATAGTTTTGCACTAAATGCAGCAATCGGGTTTCTCTCAATATTATTGTTTATTCTTATTCTGGCCCTGCTAAGCCGGTTTGTCTATCCACGTATTATCAATGAAAGAGCAGATCTGGATCCGGTATTAATCAGTTCAATTATTCAGATTGAAGTATTAAATGGTTGTGGCATTCCCGGCCTTGCTACAAAATACACATCTTCTCTGCGACGATTTGGTTTTGATGTAGTTGAAACAGGCAATTTTGATAACTTTGATCTCGAAAATACTTTAATTATCAGCAGAACCGGAAATCTTGAAAACGCAAGGAGAGTTGCCCGTGCACTGGGGGTATCTGAAGATCAGATTATCACTGAAAGATCTCCCGACTTTTACCTTGATGTAACCATTGTTCTCGGTTCTGATTACACAACCTTAAACCTATAAATAAATGCTTATGACCAAAAAACCCAATGTAGTTAAAACTCAATTCAGTACTTCATCGAGTAATAAATCAATTGATTCATCACTTCTCATTACTTCCATAACCGATGCACTTCTTGAAAAAAAAGCAAAAAATGTTGTATTACTTGATGTAAGCCAATTGACAACCCTGACCGATTATTTTGTGGTTTGTCATGGAACATCAGATACTCAAATCAAAGCATTAGCCGATAACGTTGAAGATCAAACAAGGATAAAAGTTGGCGAAAAGCCATGGAAAAAAGAGGGAATGGATTCCAGAAGATGGATAATTTTAGACTTTATAAATATTGTTGTTCATATTTTTAATGAAGAAAAAAGAGAATATTATGGAATCGAACGAATGTGGAACGATGCTGTTCGAACCGAAATTGAAGATGAATGAGTCGATTTTAATTCGTGCCCGGGAATAAAAATATACTAATCGCTGAACCTATTGTTGAATCTGCAATTGAAAAGTTGCGTGAAATCGGTAATGTAACAGTTGCCCGCCGGGGGGAATTAAAATCGGAAAAAGACCTTTCAAAAGCTTTAATAAATGTGGACGCCTTTCTGTCCATGTTATCCAATAATGTTACAAAAACGGTTTTAAAAAATGCACCACGCCTGAAAATAGTGGCAAACCATGCCGTAGGTATCGACAATATTGACATAAAAACTGCAAAAAAGCTTGGGATTCGTGTATCAAACACTCCGGATGTGTTAACCGATGCAACAGCAGATCTTGCGCTTGCACTCATGCTTGCCGCTGCCCGAAAGTTTCCCGCCGCAGAAAATTATCTGCGTAATGGCAAATTTCATGGATGGGAGCCGCTTGGATTCCTCGGAACTGAAATATCCGCTTCAACAGTCGGGATTGTAGGTATGGGACGGATCGGGCAGGCTTTTGCCCGGAGAGTCAAGGCTTTTGGCGCAAAAATTATTTACCACAACAGAAACAGGGTTCCTGAAAAAACAGAAGCTTTACTCGGTGCAGTTTATGAGCCCGACCTGGATAAAATGCTGAGTGAGGTTGATATCCTGAGTTTACACTGCCCGATGAATGACGAAACACACCATCTTATCAACCGCAAAAGACTGGCTTTACTAAAAAATGATTCTGTAATCATCAACACAGCCCGGGGTGCGATTATTGATGAAGAAGCCCTTGCCCACTCGCTTCACAATCATCAAATAGGCGGTGCCGGGCTTGATGTCTATGAAAATGAGCCTGAAATTCATCCCGGGCTTTTAAATGCGCCAAATTGTATTTTATTACCTCATATTGGCAGCGCAACTCATCATACAAGAAAAAAAATGGGTGAACTTGCTGCCAATTCAATAATTGGAGTTCTTCAAAACAAGCCCGATACGGATATTCCGAATCTTGTCACTTAATAAAAAAACCTTGGCATCCAAACAGCATATCGCCATTTATATCCTGCTTTTCATTCTTGGCATCAGTTTAATTGGCTTGTATGTTTTTATTGATAAAAGTGAAAAAGCAAAGACAGATGAACAAGAGCTGAAACCGCTGCTGGAAGAAAGTGTAAATAAGGCATCTGAACTGTTTGATACTATCTACAATGATTTTCGTGCTGACTCACGAAACCTGCGGCAAAATCTTGAACCCCTCATTAGCGACAGACGAACCGGGCCTGTGCTTCATCAGGTTATCCGCAATCATAATTTTTGGGGAGTTTCCCTTTTTAGAAATGGCGAGATCAGAACATGGAATGGCTTTGGTTTTGAAGCACCGCCGGTTTCCCCCGATATTGAAGCTGATTCTTTATTTACGGCTGTACTTAAACAAAATAATGTCATCCTTCTTTATGGTTATCAGACTGTAATAAATGAAGAGAGCGGCAATATTTATGAACTGATCACAGCCGAAAGGCTTGATCAAAAAAATGTTCTCCCGATTGCAAGTGGCCAGGAATTAAATCTTTCCAAACATCCGCAGCTCAGGAATTTATATCCTGTAGAATTTTCATTTTTCACACCATTAACATCACAACCCGATGTTTACAGAAAACTTTCGATAGCTGGTGAAGATTCCGCAGGAATAGTATTTGCCGAATACGAAGAATCCGATACATACTTTTCATCATTTAACAAACAAATAAGCCAGATTATAAGCTCT
>JBHJOO010000429.1:0-3310 GCA_050329675.1 Balneolaceae bacterium | reverse complement strand
CAAACCAATCCGGCAGTCGAATTCATACCATTTCATTATTACCAACTTTTCATTATCCAGATAATGATCACGGCTATCGCCTGGCTAAAAAAAACCGAAGAAAAAATTGAAGAGAAATTTGAAATAGGGTTCGTGAAAAATACTTTTTTTAAGGTAGCCGTCTGGCAATTGGTTTGAGCATTATTGAGAAACCAGATGGCTCTGAGAAGTAACTGCAAAACCGGTAACGAAAACATCAAGGTAAATAAGATGAAATCAAAAAACAATTATTTGAATGTTGGTCAGGTGCTAAGCCGGGCTGAAATGAAAAAAGTAATGGGGGGATCAGGTTACTGTATACCCGGATATGCTTGCAGTATTCAACCAGGATGCAAATGTTCTGTTGGGTTTCCCTGTTGTTGTAATGGCATGCTTTCGCATTGTGCTGCTGATGTTGATCAATGTACAGATTTATGTGTAGCATAGTACTATCACTATGAAGCGTATCTGTTTTAAAATTATTACTTTATTTTTGTTTCTGCTGTATTGCAGTATTAATCTGCATGCACAAAATGGTGTGCCTGTTGAAGTCGACAGTCTCAGACTGATTGAAGTTCATCTTATAATGGAAACCGGTGAAAGTGACGGATATATCCCGGGGATGTTTGGTGACCTGATCGTGGCAGAGGACGGGTCATTGATTGTATCAGACCGCCAAAACGTTTCCATTGAACAATACCAGTCTGATGGAACGTACAAAGGAACGGTGGCAAGAGAAGGTAACGGGCCGGGAGAAGTTCCCTTTACTTTTTCCCTGATTGATGCAGGGAGTAACGGGTTTCTTGTGTGGAAAGATCAATCCCTGATGTTTGATTTTTTTAAAAAAGATGAGGATCGCAACTACAATTACAAGCACTCAAAAACTCCGGAATTGAAAAGAGACCAGAGAGTGGACCTGATCGGGTACCTGAGAAACGCGGGTTATCTTGCATTTGTCAGGTCATGGAGGGATGAGGTGAAACTCAATTTACCGGAGTATAAAGAGGATGTCGTTGTACTTATGGATGAACATATGAACCTGGTGCAGGATTCACTGCATATCATTAAAACTCCCAATCATATTTTTAAAGATCCCGCCAGGTTTTCAACACGCATTACAATGGATGGGCTGGCCTACCTGGGCCTTCCTCCATTCCGGTTTCAGGATCAGATCAGGATATTGAATAATGATAAGTATGCCATAGCGCACCCCGGCAGGACATTAATAAAGGTATATGACAGCAATCATAAACTACTGAGAGAAATAAATCTAAACATAAAAGAGCGCAAGATTCATACATCCGATTTGAACAGCGCATTTGAAAATCATCCTGTTGCCAAAAACAACATCCGTATACGAAATGAACTGAATACGTATGTTGGGGAGTTCAAGCCGTCATTTTTGGATGCCTGGATAACCGATGACCGAATTCTGCTCTACACAGAAGATAAAGCCGATGGAAAAGAGATGGTGCTGCTTGCCATGGACGGGACACCACTTGGAAAATTTTATTTGCCGCAGTTTGACGAAGTACGGTATTTCAGGGAAGGAAAGATTTATTCGTTACACAAGAACCCTTTGGCAGGACACAGCATCCGGGTGTACGAGGTGCATCAATAACGGGTTTGAATTTCAAGCCGTGGGGGTTCACGCGAAGAGCGCGGAGAGGAAAGGCTCGCGAAAGGCCGAAAAGATATCTTTTACAGCTCTTTTGAACCGGCATTGCGTGCGTTGCGTGAACTATTATTGGTAACTTTTAATTATCCAGATAATAGTCCCGGCTGTCACCCGGCTAAAAAAAACCGAAGAAAAAATTGAAAAAGGGTTCGTAATAAAGTCGTTTTTTTAAAGTAGCCGTCTGACAATTGGTTTGAGCATTATTGAAAAACCGGATGGCTCTGAGAAGTAACTGCAAAACCGGTAACGAAAACAATAAGGTAAATACAATGAAAAAAAGTAAATTGAATGTATTGGATCTGGGTCAGTTGTTAACCCGTACTGAAATGAAGAAGATAATGGCAGGAAGTGGTGGTTGTGGCTGTGTTGTTATACCCTGTCAAACTCAATACATGTGTTGTTGTTCAGATGGCTACAAAACATGTTCTTCAAATTGTTGGTGGGTTTGTTGTCATAGAGCGGGCAATTGTGTATAGTGCCTTTATAATTCGTTCTCTCTAAATAAAGCTGATATAAACAGTATCTTCAGGCAGATTGTTCGTAAAATTTGATCTGTCTGATTGATTTATCTGCTCACAACTTGATTTAGAAACGATTTACAACTTAAAAATAATGGTTGAACGTTGTTGCCGTAATTCTGATGTGCATAAAGTACTTTTGCATAGTGGATTCTTAATTTTGTTATTAACCGGATGTCATGGGAATTTAGAATACGATGAAAAAATTGACTATGGATCTCTGAATTTGATTGATATTCAGATCGCAATGGAAATTGGAGAGAGTTCTGAATATTTGCCGGGTGAATTAGGTGACCTGGTGGTTTTTTCTGACAAGACGATGTTGGTTGCCGATTGGCGGAAAATGACGATTGAACAATTTAGTGCGGACGGTGAACATATGGCTACAATTGCCAGGGAGGGCAGAGGTCCTGGCGAGCTGCTGGAATTTTTTATGCTTCATGAAGGCGTGAATGACACGCTAATTGTTCGCTATTTAGGCATGTCACAACAGATTGATTTATTTACCCGGGGAGAAAATCAAATTTACAGACACATAAAATCATGGATCCCGGAAAGGTTTAGGGACAGGATGATGATTACCATCGCCCCCCGTTCTGAAACAGAATATTATGCACGAGAGTCCTGGAATAATCATCAGGTTCGATCAATGATTGCTGATGGAGCGGAATACGGATGGGTTCCTGTTGCGATTGTGGATGCATATGAGAATGTTCTTGTGGATTCATTGCATATGCTGAAAACTCCAACTTCCGTTGCAAGGATGTCCGATGGTGGGGCACTAACAATTCTTGGTTGGCCGCCCTATCAGGCTTCCGATCAATTCAGAGTGATGAAAAATAACCGTTATGTAATAGCCCGTTCCGACAGCTCTGCGTTGTTTATTTATAACAGCAAACATGAACTTGAAAGGAGTATTCCACTAAAGGTAAAAGATCGACCAATAAAAAAAGCTGATTTGGATTTTTTATTTGAATTAAGGAGTGTGTCGGAGGATGTTCGTAGAGAATTGGAAACTCGTGTTCCAGACGTTAAACCCGTATTTTTAAATTTGTGGGTATCAGAAGAGTATTTTTGGTTGCATGTGGATACAAAA
>JBHJOO010000266.1:0-6538 GCA_050329675.1 Balneolaceae bacterium | reverse complement strand
ATGTTTTTCATATTTACTTTTAATCTGCCTGAGAATTTCACCGGTTTCCTCGGGCGTAGTAGGATCAACCATAATTTTCTGAAACCTTCGTTCCAGTGCGCCATCTTTCTCGATATACTGTCTGTATTCGTTGAGAGTGGTAGCACCAATCGCTTGCACCTCGCCTCGTGCAAGAGCAGGTTTCAGCATATTGGAAGCATCGAGCGAACCGCTTGCACCTCCGGCCCCAACAATTGTATGTAATTCATCAATAAACAAAATTACATTGTCCGTTTTCTCCAGCTCACTCATAACCGCCTTCATGCGTTCTTCAAACTGGCCGCGATACTTTGTTCCGGCAACAAGAGCGGCAAGGTCGAGCGCGATCACACGTTTATCATAGAGAACCCGTGAAACCTTTCTTTCCATAATCCGGGTTGCAAGGCCTTCGGCTATTGCTGTTTTACCAACACCTGGTTCACCTATGAGAACCGGATTATTCTTTTTCCTCCGGCTTAAAACCTGAGCAACACGTTCAATCTCTTTTTCACGGCCAATGATAGGATCCAGCCGGCCATCTTCCGCGAGCTGTGTAAGATCGCGTCCAAAATTGTCCAATACAGGGGTTTTTGATTTTTCCATTTTCTTTTCTCTGGAGCTTCCGGGTGAACTTCCTCCTTTCGGGGAAGAGATACTTGCACTTGCTGTTCTTGAATCACTTCTGCCTGCATCACGTGAATTTCCTGTTATGATCAGGTCCAGTTCTTCGCGAACGGCATCATAGGAAATAGTAAACTGCTGTAAAATCTGGGCTGCAATATTTTCTTCATCACGAAGAAGTGATAACAATAGATGTTCTGTACCAATTGTTTCACTTTTATATAATTTAGCTTCCAGATAAGTAATTCGCAGAACTTTTTCAGCCTGTTTTGTAAGCGGGATATTTCCCACGGTAACAGAACCTCCGGTTCCGCGTACGGTGTCTTCAATGGTTTTTTTTAGTTTGTAGAGATCACAGTCAAGATTTTTTAATATACGGACTGCTACACCGTCTCCTAATCTTACGATTCCTAATATGAGATGTTCGGTTCCAATATAATCGTGGCCAAGCCTCAGGGCTTCTTCCCGGCTAAATTGGATTACGTCTCGAACTTTACTTGAAAAATTACCCTCCATAGGATTCCTGCTAAAATTTGTATGATTAATTACATCAGATAAACGAGTGTGTACTCTGTTTAGTTCAAACTGTATATATCGAAAGTAGTATTGCCTCTAAGTAAATGCAAACATAATTACAGAAATGATAATCTTAAAGCAATATTAGAGAAATTTATTAAAAAAGTGGTTTCCCTGTCATTTCATCAGGCTGATCGCGATGCATCATCTTTAAAAGGGTTGGAGCAACATCTGCCAGAATTCCATTTTTGAGATTAACATTGTTTTCGCCTATAAGTAATGCGGGTACCGGTGCAGCTGTGTGTGCAGTGTGCGGACTGCCGTCAGCTTCTATCATGCAATCTGCATTACCATGATCTGCTATAATCAAAATCTTGTATCCGTGATTTATAGCTGTTTCAACAACTTTTTTTAATTCGGTGTCGATTGTTTCTATAGCTTTAATGACCGCCTCCATTACACCGGTATGGCCTACCATGTCCGGGTTGGCAAAATTCAGAATACAAAGGTGATATTTTTCTGATGTGAGCGCCCTGCAGAGCTGATCGGCGACTTCGGGTGCACTCATCTCGGGCTGAAGGTCATAGGTTGCCACTTTAGGGCTTGGAACCATGATTCGCTCCTCACCTTTATTCGGTTCTTCAACACCACCGTTAAAAAAGTAGGTAACATGAGGATATTTTTCAGTTTCTGCGATCCGGAGTTGCTTCAAATCCAGGCCGCTCACATATTCACCCAGTGTATTTTTCAAATCAGCCGGCGGATAGGCAACATGAATACGCCCGCTGAATTTATCATCATAAGATGTGAAGCTGCAAAGATGTAAATCAAGATTTTCGGTTTCAAAACCAACTTCATCAAATTCAAGAAACGCTTTATTCAACTCTCGCATTCTGTCGCCTCTGAAATTGTAGAATATCACAGTATCACCTTTTTGCACACGGTTGTCTGCATCTGATTTTATCAGGTGTGGATCGATAAATTCATCGGTAATATCATTTTCATAAGATGATTTAAATACATCTTCGGCATCTGGTGCTTCCTTTCCTATACCGTGGACAAGCAGCTTGTAAGCCTTTTCTATACGTTCCCAGCGGTTATCCCGATCCATAGCATAATACCTGCCGATTATGGATGCTAATGTACCAACACCTATAGATGAGACTTCTTTTTTAAATTCTTTAGCATAATTCAATCCTCCATGCGGGGAGGTATCCCTTCCGTCAGTGAATGCATGCACAAAAGCATGATCAAGATCAAATTTTTTAGCCATTCGGAGCAGTGCAAACAAATGTTCATTCTGGCTGTGAACTCCTCCATCCGAGAAAAGCCCCATAAAATGAACCCGGCCTTTTTTAGTGGCATTTTTAAATGCCTGAACCAATGCTTTGTTTTCGTAAAACGATCCATCTTCAATCGACAAATTGATCCGGGAGAGTTCCTGCCACACAATTCTGCCAGCCCCGATATTCAAATGGCCAACTTCTGAATTACCAAACTGCCCATCCGGTAGTCCAACACTTTTACCACTTGCTGTTAATTGCGAGTGCGGATATTTACTGAAGAGCGAATCGATGAAAGGTTTATTAGCTTTATCTATTGCGCTGAGCTCCGGATTTGCTGCAATACCATAACCATCGAGAATTACAAGAAGGGCCCTGGAATCTTTGATGTCCACAATTAATTAAAGATTATTGACATGCCTGGTAAGCTGTGCCTTCTTTCGGGAGGCATTATTGGGATGTATAATCCTTTTAACCGATAGCTTGTCAATAAAACTAACAGCTTTTTTTAAATGTAATTCAGCATCTGTCTTATCCGTAGACTGAAGCACATTTTTAATGAGTGTACGCATTTTAGAGCGGCGGCTCTTGTTGTGAATGCGCCTTTTTTCATTTTGTCGCAGTCTTTTCTCTGCAGATTTATGTTGTGGCATAAGTAAAAAGTTTAAACTTGTTATTACAAAGTAAATAAAGAGTTCCTGAAATCCACATGAGTACTCGAAAAAAATTGATTTTTAATCAAATGGGTCATATCGAAAGTAATCGGGCCCGACGGTAAAAATCCATTTAACCGGTTAAAAATGAGCAAGTCATCGGATGACTTGCGAATTTCAGGAAGTCTGGAAATTTAAGATTTATCCGGCCACAATTCAAGAACAGATTGAATGTTTCTAAAATTAAATTTAAATTAACTGTTCTAATGATGATAATTGTTATAGATGGACCGGCCGGTTCGGGTAAAAGTTCTACTGCTAAAGCTATTGCAAATAATCTCGGAATCCAATATTTGGACTCCGGAGCAATTTACAGGGCAGTAACACTAATCTGGATTGAGCAGGGGAAACCGCCTGTAGACAATTTGTTGATGTCATTATCGGAAAGATCATTTCATTTTTCGTTCGAGAATAACATGTTCCATGTTTTTGTTGATGGAAATGATATTACCGATAAAATAAGGTCGGAGAAAGTTTCCGGTCATGTAAGTGAAACAGCAGCAAATAAACGCGTAAGAGAATTTGTGAATCAGCTTATGCGCGAAGCTGTAAAATCAAATACCTTTATTGCTGACGGGAGAGATCTTGGATCTGCTGTTTTTCCAGACGCGTTCATAAAATTTTATATGGATGCTGCGGTTGAAACAAGAGCTGAAAGAAGATTTCTGGAAATCAACGAAAAAGGAAATGATGTTTCATTTGATGATGTGAAGAAAAATATTGAACAAAGAGATCGAAAAGATACAAGAAGGTCTGCAGATCCGTTAAAGAAAGTGGATGATGCCATTGTAATCGATACAACAAGCCTTACGTTTAGTGAGCAGGTTGACAAGATGTGTACAATTATCAAACAACGAATACATAAATTAAAACATTAACTCTAATCCCATTCTGAAAGTCAGGGTGTGGTTTAATTATTAACTGGTTATTTAAATGTCAGAAGATCTAAAAAAACAAAACTCAATCGAAGAAAAAGAGAAAGATATAATTAAAGAAGAATCAGCTGAAAAAGCAGAAAGTGCTGTTGAGTCCGAAACTGAATCAGTAAGTGCAGAAGCAGCAACGGCTAAAGCTGAAATGAAGGAGAGCAGAGAGGAGTCAGACGTCTTGGTCGCAGAAAAAACTGAAGAAGAACAACTACCCGAAGAAGAACAGCTATCAGAAGAAGAAATAGAAGCAGCAGCGTTTGAAGAAATTCGTGCTTTTACCGGAGAGGTAGATGGTGAAGTCTACACATTTGATCAATTACAGGCAGCCTCAGATGATTATACAGATTCAGAGTTCAATGAACTTGCCTCAATGTATGAAAAGACTCTGAATGAAATTGAAGAGAAAGAAATTGTTACCGGAATTGTTGTTTCTGTAGATGAAAAATATGTTGTTGTAGATATAGGATTTAAATCAGAGGGAATCGTACCTGTAAATGAGTTTTCATCCAAAGTTATTGAAAACCTTCAGCCGGGTGATGAGGTTGAGGTTTTTCTTGATAAAGTGGAAGATCGTGAAGGGCAGCTTATTTTATCCCGCAAAAAAGCAGATGTATTACAAGCATGGGAAAAAATTGAGCAAGCTCATGAAACCGGTGAAATTATTGAAGGTTACATAAAGCGGCGTATCAAAGGGGGTATGGTTGCTGATGTGTTTGGTATTGATGCATTTCTTCCGGGATCTCAGATTGATGTGAGGCCTGTACGGGATTTCGATGCTTATGTAGGAAAAACTATGGAATTTCAGGTTGTTAAGTTAAATATGCAGGCCGAAAATGTTGTTGTTTCACACAGAGCACTGATTGAATCGGATCTTGAAGAACAGCGTGAAGAAATTCTCGATACGATAGAACCAGGACAAGTGCTGGAAGGCATTGTTAAAAATATTACAGATTTTGGTGTATTTATTGATCTCGGTGGGGTTGATGGGTTACTCCACATTACTGACCTCTCATGGGGACGCGTGGATCATCCTGAAGAAATTGTAAAATTAGATCAAAAAATGAATGTTGCTGTTATCGAGTTTGATGAAAACAGCAAAAGGGTTTCACTTGGGTTAAAACAACTTCAGCCCCATCCATGGAATGAAATTCACAAAAAATATCCTGAAAATTTGCGTGTTCAGGGAAGGGTGGTTTCGATTGCTGATTATGGCGCTTTTATTGAACTGGAGAAAGGGGTTGAAGGCCTGATTCACATCAGTGAAATGTCCTGGACTCAGCATGTTAAGCATCCCTCACAGCTGGTTCAAAAAGATGATATTATCGAGTGTGTTGTTCTGAATATTAATGAAGATGAAAAGAAAATTTCACTTGGAGTTAAACAGCTTGAAAATGATCCTTGGGAAGAGATACAAACCAGATATCCGGTTGGTTCCAAACACAAGGGTGTTATACGTAACCTCACAAACTTCGGTGTGTTTGTTGAACTTGAACCTGGCATTGACGGCCTGATTCATATTTCTGACCTGAGCTGGGTTGAAAAAGTTGAACATCCGAATGACCTTGTTGAAAAAGGCCAGGAAATAGAGGTGGTTATTTTAGCCATCGACTTTGATAACCGCCGGATTACCCTTGGCCATAAACAGGTTGATGATAATCCGTGGGAGAAATATGCTGAAGAGTATGGCCCCGGTTCAAAAGTTGAAGGTGAGGTATCAAAAGTAACCGATAAGGGAATGTTTGTAAAACTGCCCCTTGGTGTTGATGCGTTTTTGCCCGGAGATAAACTTGCCGAACCAGTGGATGATATTACGGAAACATTTAAAGAGGGTGATAAAATCGAAGGCTATGTTGTTGAGTTTGATGAATCAAGCAAAACCATTGAAATCACTCAAATTGAAAAAGACATCAAGAAAAGTAAATCCAAAAGCAAGAAGGCTTCTGCTAAAACCGGGAAAGTTGAAACCGGAATTCCAACTCTGGGTGAAGTTTCCGGACTTGCGGAAAAATTGGCCAAGAAGGAAAAAGACGAAAAAGAAAATAACAACTGATTGCAGTTATTTTTTGGATCCTAAAAAAAAGCTTTTCGGTTTAAACCTGAAAAGCTTTTTTTATTTAAATCAATCAGATTTCATTTTCTTCATTAAATCAGGGCACCTGAACCGTTGAAAGTATTTTTTTGATTATATCTTCTGACGATATTTCTTCTGCTTCCGCTTCGAATGTTGGTATAATTCGGTGCCTTAATACATCCATACAGATTTCACGAACATCCTCAGGTGTAACGTAAGCCCGATGTTCCATAAAGGCATGGGCACGGGCTGCAAGATTCAGATTGATTGTTGCTCTTGGCGAACCGCCGAAATTAATCAAATCGCTGAGTTCTTCAAGTTTGTAATTCTCAGGCTGCCTCGTGGCAAAAACAAGATCTACTATATATTTTTCCACTTTTTCATCTA
>JBHJOO010000178.1:0-2176 GCA_050329675.1 Balneolaceae bacterium | reverse complement strand
CAGATGAAAACTCGGGGGATTATTTTCAGCTCCATCAACGATACCTTGCTGCAATGCCGTATATAGCTCACCCCAGGAGATAGGCGTTGCTGATCCTCCAAGTAAATTTACCATTTGAATAGAGGCCGGGCTTTCCTGTACCCTGATTTTCAGACCCTGTAAATCATCCGGATGTGTAATGGGCCTGTCTTTCGTATAAAAACTTCTTGTACCTGCATCATAATATGTTAACCCCACAAGCCTGATACTCCTGCCTGCTTCCAGCAGTTCATTGCCAATATCTCCGTCAAACACCTTAAAACGATGTTCTTCATCTTCAAATAAAAACGGAACACTGAATATTTTATATACAGGTTCAAAGCCTTCGATCACACTGGACGAAACTTTGGTTATATCTACGCTTCCTATCTGAAGCAGCTCAAGCAGCTCACGCTCTGATCCTAACTGCTGGCTCGGATAAACATCAATCCGCATTTTACCATCAGATTCTTCCGCTACCCTTTCAGCCATGAATACCATCGCTTTATGTACAGAATGATTTGCATCCAGGCCATGCCCCAGTTTTAATACACGTATATCCTGCTCAACAGAGCATGATATTGAACCCAACAAAATGGCAAATAAAGCGATGAAGAAAAGTAATTTCACTGGTCCTGACAGTCTTTTATATTTACCGGTTAAGTATCCTTAACTTAATTCATACAAATTAAATTTCCAAAACTATAATGTGATTAATAATTTGGTACATTATTTCAAATTAGGGTGTTTGAATTAAAACCGCCGACTTTATTTTCTCTGGTAAAATATGAGTAAAAACATAATCATCATTGGCGCTACCTCCGGCATAGGTGAAGGTATTGCCCGTGAATGTATAAAAAAAAATTATAAAGTGGGTGTTACCGGCCGGCGTGTAAAACGCCTGCATGCATTGAAAGAGAAATTGGGGAATAATATTTTTCCACACAGAATGGATGTGATCAGGCACAAGGAATCCCGGGAAAGCCTGTTGAAATTGATTGAAGAGATGGGCGGAATGGATATTATAGTTCTCAATGCCGGAATATCAAATTTTCACGGCTCTGACCAGCTTAGTGTTGAACAAAAAGTAATTAATGTAAATGTATCAGGTTTTGTGCAGCTGTTTAAGGAAGCATATGATTATTTTGAAAATCAGGGGCATGGCCATATTGTCGGAATTTCATCGGTTGCTTCCCTGTTTGGATACGGGCGTTCGGCTGTATATAACGCATCCAAATCATTTATTTCACTGTACATGCAGGGATATCGACAAAAAGCAAAAAGATCGCCCTCCGATATAACTATTACGGATATCCGGCCCGGTTTTGTTGAGAGCGAAATGACGGAGGGCAATGAGAAGCTGTTCTGGATGGCATCGACAAAAAAGGCATCACAACAGATTTTGAATGCAATTGAGAAGAAAAGAAATATTGTTTACATAACCCGAAGATGGAGGCTTTTTGCCTGGCTTGTTAAGATAATACCTGATTTTGTTTGGAATAGATTATAGCAATTATTTCACATAAACAGGTACATTAATATCAGAAAAAATGGGAGCATCATCACCCAGGTTCCCTTCCAGTATGTTGTATATTCTTTTTGTTCCATGTTTTTTGTCTCCGTTATGTAATAACCGTCTCGTTATCTGTTATTAATTACGGTGAATCCGAAAAGAAGTTCCATTAATTCTTGTTAATCCACACTGGCGCACGAGCGGAAGCTCGCGCCAGTGTGGGAGGATACCGCGCCAATGTGGGTGTCAATGTTGTGTCGCCTATCTACTGGCGCAAGCATCCGCTTGTGCCATTTACCTAAAAAATACAATCCACCTCCATCACGCTTTTGAATCCCGCATAATTAGCGGCGCTGCTGTAGATATAATCCTCCGGTCTGAATATATATCCGAAGATACCACCAACATACTCAAGATGCTTGAGGTAAAGAAAGGTAATTATTATATAAACCAACTTCCGATGAGCTCAGAGAAAGTTCGTATGGTAAGTCCAAGTATCAACCATAAAGACCAGACAATTTCAATTTTTAGTTTATCAGCATTAAATTCTTTTGTCTCTTTCTTCGTTGATTTAAACTCATTTTTTAATTTATTCAATTGATTTCTCATCTCAATCAAAATTTCATTTACGCGTTTATTTAGCCT
>JBHJOO010000316.1:0-44793 GCA_050329675.1 Balneolaceae bacterium | reverse complement strand
TCACGCGAATAATAGACGGATCGGTTTGAGAACCCCGGCGCATCGTATCATGGTTGGCGTACCCGCTTATCCAGCGGCCGCCATAAACACCGGTTTCCGAAACTCTCCACCACTTCGACATCCAAAAGGTAAAGAGATAGGGTGTATTATAGGCAAATATCATTGGAGCCCATTGGTAACAGTGATCCTGTTGCTTTATCAGATCTCTGTATGTTGAGGCAAGTTCCCAGTCTTCTCGCGGCCAGGGCCGTCCATCTTCAAAAATCATCCATGGTTTATACTCAATTCCACAAACCTCCTGAGACACTTCACTCATTAAGTTTAAAAAGTCGTCATCGTGAATAAGAGCGTCCTTCGTTTCATCGTAATATTTAAAATCCTGAGCTCCGTCAACGCGTAATGCATCAACACCCCAGTTAAGTTTTCTGCACTGCATTTCAAGCAGCATGGCCCGAATTACCGGATGCTGAAAATTCAGATCCTGGCCATACATATTAGGGCCCGTGAAAAATATATCAGGCAAAAGATTTTGTGCCTGATTATCTGCATGCCCAAAAACAATATCAAGCACAACCCTGATGGGGCCACCCGGAAAGTTGTGAAAGGTTTCAATGAGTTCAAGAAATTCATCAGGCCTGCCGGTAGCGAGTAAGGATGGATTGAAAGCAACGGATCCGAAAATGACAATATCGTATCCCCAATTGATAACCGTTGGCTTGGCAAGCTTCACCGTTACATTATCAACGGTAGAATTGAGTGTAGTAATCGGTTTCCAAAACTGATGATATTCAGGATGCTGAATTACGGGTTCAACCGGCATGAGCTGTACGGCATCAAAACCGGTAAAATTCTTTTCATATAAGGATAAATCTTCAATATTAGCATATTTATTACCAATACGCCTGTAAAGTGAAGATAACCCCCGCATAGTTCCCTCATGAGTTGCTGTGGGAATATGAATTTCAAGAAGATTAACCGAGGGCGGCTGCCTCTTTGTTTCGGAGTCAAGTATTTCAGGAAGATATTCCGTGAAATATTCTTTATCTGTTCTGTTTTCAAGAACACTGTCTACATCATAAACTTCAGCTGGTGCATATATTCCAAAAGGCAGAGACCAGGCCATCGGATCATTAACTCGCTTTTCTCCACTCTCAGTTAGTAATATAAATGAATAAAAACTACCGAAAAGGTCTCGGTTTCCCGCAGTTAATCCATCAACAACACCAAATGCAAATGCTCCCTGTGTTGAAAGTTTTACTCTTTCAACCCTGAAGTTAATATGTTGCTCATCCTGGTTGAACCTGATCGGTTCGGTGGGTGAATAGGTTTCCAGCAAAACAGTTTTGCATTCTTCAATTTCGGGATGCCAAATGCAAAATTTTACCCCATCGTTTTTTAGATGACAACCCAAATGACGGACAATTTTTGTTGATGCTTTAAAACTACCATCCAGCAGATAGAACTCTTTTATTTTTGCCGCCAGCACATTTGTTTGATCTTCAAGTAATTTTAATTGAGCCACGATACTGATTTTAAATAAATGGTCTGATAGGGATTTAATTTAAATGTAATAATAATGAGTTACCAGAAAGTAATAATCATTATAGCAGTAAATATAAGTATCACGACTGAGTGGAACCGGTAATCTTTATACCAGGGTAGAGGTTCAGATGGCCTGGCATCTTTAGGCTTCCAAATAATGGTATCCATGCTGCCAAGATCGGGGGCTTTACTATAGATACTGATAAGATAAAAAACAAGAAATGAGAAAGCAGTAAGTAAACCGGCTGTAATGGTAAAATGAAGTTCAAAAATATCGAATATGGAGAGTAAAAATATCGCGAATGAAACGGAGTGTCCGATTACAAGTGTCCAAAAAGCTGCATTACGGCTTCCTCTTTCCCACAGAATACCCATAAAGAAGATGGCTACAACAGGCGGTACGATATAGGAAAAGGCCTGCTGAATGTATCGGAAAATTCCTTCAAAATGAACGATATTTGGTGCCCATACTACAGCTACTATCATCAGGATAATCGTTGTCCAGCGGCCAATTTTCCCAATTTCCCGGTTGGTCAGGTTGGGATTTTTTGGCTTGATGAAGTCCATTGTAATCAATGTGGACGAAGAGTTCAGTGTAGAATCAATGCTGGATAAGATTGCGGAGATAAGCCCGGCCAGTACAAGCCCGATTATTCCGATTGGAAGAACGTTGGCAACCATTGTAGGGAATACCATATCCGGATCTTCCAGGCCCGGGAATACACTTATGGCCATAACACCGGGTAAAACCATTATGAAGAGCGCCCCAACCTTCAGAGCGCCACCCAGCATGGCTCCCCATCGGGCGTTTTTAATATCTTTGGAACCGAGTACCCGCTGCACGATATATTGATTTGTAGCCCAGTAATAAAACCCGAGAACGGGAACACCGATCAGGGTCCCGAGCCAGGGGAGGGCTTCGTCATCGAGCGGCCTGATCATTGAAAGCTGATCTTCGGGTACGGTTGCAGTTAGTGAAGACCATGAAAAATCAAAGTTTTCAAACATCAGATAGGTAAGTATGGATGACCCGGACAGTAAAATAACGGCCTGTAATACATCGGTATACACTACCGCCTTTAAACCTCCGGCTGCCGTGTACAAACCGGCAAATATGCCAAGAGCCATAATGGTGTACCAAATATCAGCTTCCGGGAAGAATACCTGAACAACAAGCGCCCCGGCGTAGAGCCCGCCAGCCGTATCTACCACAATGCTCAAAAATATGGTGATTATAGAGAAGTATTTACGGGAGCGGGAATCAAAGCGATTTTCCAGAAACTCCGGAATAGTTGTGATACTCGATTTGATATAATACGGTATGAAAAAGATAGCCATCAATATCAGAACAATAGCAGCCATCCACTCGTAATTAGCAACGGAAATCCCGGTCCGGTATGCATCACCCGAAAGGCCAATCAATGTTGTACTGGAAATATTTGAAGCGAACAGAGAAAAGCCGATGACCCCCCAACCGAGTGTTCGACCTGCTAAAAACAGATCTTCGCCTGTTTTGGTGTTTCTGGAAACCCAAACACCAATACCGATGATGAGCAAAAAGTAACCAACGATAATAGCAATATCGAGATTACTAAGTGTAATTTCTGTCATGACAGGTCAGTTTGTGAATTTCAGTTGAGCAGTCTAAAAGAAAACGAATTGGAGGTAATAAAAAAAATAATCTTGAGGAAAATTGAACAGTTTTGTTAACGGAGTGAATTGTAGTTACCGTAAATAATTCTTATACAATAATTTTAA
The DNA here is from genome assembly GCA_050329675.1 of Balneolaceae bacterium. GTDB lineage: Bacteria > Bacteroidota > Rhodothermia > Balneolales > Balneolaceae > CAYVBJ01. The sequence goes on along the minus strand of JBHJOO010000316.1, from coordinate 41,493 downwards.
ACCATTTATCAAATAATGGTAACATTATTTTTTTCAGTTACACCCGCCCAGCTTAAATATTTATTTCTCACAAAACGAATATGTGTTTCAAGATTTTTGAGTGTCCAGCCTGCAGTACTTATGGGATGATGAATGTGTGCTGTACATGTACCCGCGCGTGTAAGTAAAAAACCGCCTGAACTCAGCTTATTATTTCCCTCAAAATAAATCGGGACTATGGGATAATTAAGGTCCATTGCCATTCTGAAGGGCCCCTTTTTGAATGGGCCGATAATTCCAGGGTGTTTACGCGTTCCTTCAGGAGCGAGTAATACAGATAATTTGTTTCTTTTAATTCGATCATAAGTTTTTTTGAGGGTTTCAACTGCTTTTTGTGAGTCCTCTCTTTTGATGAATATTTGCCCGGTTAAATGGCCAAGAATAAAAAAAAGAGGATTATACTGAAGCTGCCATTTTACAACGAAACGGATGCGTGGCAGGCCAAGCGCAAGAATTGTTAATATGTCAAGCGTTGAACTGTGGTTGATAATGAAAACAGCAGGTGCGGTAATTTTCTTACAATGCAGTTTTTTCCGGAAACGGATTCCAGCTATGAGAAACACAGGTTTTACAATGATCGGGGCAATTTTCTCAACTACAAAATTAGATAATCTGCCAAAAGAAATTAACAGAAGAATAATGATAAAAGGAGTAACAAGAGTCAGCAGAAAAAAAAAGCATGTTATTGAAACAATACTTCTGATGTATTCAACCGGCCTTAAGTTCATAAAATCATATAGGATTTAAAAAATAAACTAATGTTGTGTCAATTGAAATCTGTCGTGAAAGACCTGTAAGGCCTCGGTCAACATTATAACCCTGATTTGCTAATAATGTAAATGATTATTTTAAAACCTGTTCACGCCGGAGGGTAATTTAATTGAAAATATACAGGCTAACGGAAGGCATCCTCAAAATGAGTTATTTCAGGCGCCTGATTGCCTTTTTGCACAACCGATATAATATCGAAACGAACAAAAGCTGTATCCATTTTTCTTTCATAAATCCACGCCTCAGCTGCTTTGTGAATATTTTTTTCTTTTGCCGGTGTAACGTAATCTTCGGGGTGGCCAAAATAGGTATTGCTTCGTTTTTTTACCTCTACGAAAACAATGGTATTCTGGTCAACGGCAACTATATCTACTTCTGCTTTTTCAAAAAAATAATTACGGTCAAGAATCACCCATCCTTTCGATTCGAGATATGCAGCAGCAAGCTCTTCTCCCTCTTTCCCTATATCTCTTGCAGATTTATTACTCATCATCGGTATCTTTTATAAGACCTTTTGTTTCCGATTTATCTGAATTTTTAAATGAGTGATGTGCTTCGGCAAGTTTTACCAGCTGTTTTAAAAACTTGAGATTCTTCTTGTTAATGTATGGTAACATCGCTTTGGTAAATCTGTTAAACATATCCAGGAATTCGATAAAATTTTCAAGCCGTTCTTTCAGATCTTTTTCCTGTTGATTTATTTTTCCCGAGTTTTCAAATACGGCAAGACACTGCTGTAGGTTGTTTCGTATAGGAGCAATTTCTCTTTGCTGGCGTTCTTCCACTATGGTTGCAACGATATTCCAAACATCCTTTTCGGCTGTGTAATAATCTTTTCGTTCTCCTTTTTTATGAACTTTATAAATCAATTGCCACTGTGCAAGGTTTCGCAGATTCATATTGGCATTCCCACGGCTGATACCTAAACTTTCCATTATTGTATTGGTATCGAGGGGCTCGCTTTTGGCGTAGAGCAGTGCGTGTATCTGTGCCATTGTTTTATTAATTCCCCATGCAGAAGCCATTTCACTCCATAATAGAACAAACTGCTCAATAACTGTTTGGAATTTTTCAGTTTGTTCTTTAGTCATTTCCTGGTAATCTGAACTTATTCAGTTTTATCTGAAGTAGTGGTTTTTTTATCATCCTCCGGTTCAGCTTTTTTATCGCTGCTGCCGTTAGCAGATGCAGCTGTGCCGTTTTTGCGATCTTTATTTTTGTAATCGGTAACATACCAGCCATCACCTTTATAAACGACTCCCCCGCCACCTGTGATAATCCGTTTAACCGGCTGGCCTGTCTCGGGACATTTTTTAATTGGTTTGTCATTAATTCCCTGAATTAATTCGAAAACGGTTCCGTCTTTTCTTTTGTACTCGTATGTAGGCATAATGAAAGTAAATTTATTTTTTTGGTTCAGGCTTAACCTAACAGAAAGCGTGCCAAAATTGTAAAGATGAACAAATTGTCAACGAATTATCTGACATTTAAAGGATTGACGGTCTTCCTGTAACAGTACTATTACCGTTGACAAGCCACTTGAATTTTTTTGTGTTTTATGATTTCAGAGAGTCAAGGCCCATCTTAATTCGTGCTATAGCTTCCTGAAGGTCTTCCATTGATGCTGCATAACTTAACCGCAAACCGGATGGTTCCCCAAAAGCATCACCGGGTACGGCAGCAACACCGAATTTCTCCAGGAAATAGAGACACAAATCGGTACTTGTTTTAATTTTTTCTCCTGTTGACGTTTTTGAGCCAAGAATTTCTGAAATATCAGGAAAAACATAAAAAGCACCAGACGGGAGAAAGCAGCGAATGCCATCCAGGCTGTTAAGGGCATCTACAATGTAATCACGCCGCATTTTAAAAGCCTGCCTCATTTCAAAAACGGGTTTCATTGTACCTGTATAAGCGGCAATTCCTGCCTTTTGTGAGATGGTGCTTGGTGCTGATGTTTCCTGGCTTTGAAGTTTGGCAACAGCTGAGGTAATATCAATATTAGCAGCAAGATAGCCAAGCCTCCAACCTGTCATTGCAAATCCTTTTGAAAAACCGTTTATCAAAATCGTTCTTTCCTTGAGCTCAGGGGCAAAATTGAGAATACTTTTATGATCATTATCAAAAACGATGTATTCATATATTTCATCTGAAATTATCAGCACATCGGGATAATCTTTAAGCACATCGGCTAAATCGAGTAACTCCTCACCGGTATAACAGGCACCCGTAGGATTAGAAGGAGAGCAGAGTATCAATACTTTTGTTTTTCTTGACAGGGCTTTTTTTAACTGATCTGAAGATAATTTAAAATTGTTTTCAAAAGTGGCAGGGGCAATGACAGGTTTACCACCGGCCAGTTTTACCATTTCAGGATAAGAAACCCAATAGGGTGAAGGTATAATTACTTCATCGCCCGGATCGATCAGTGCAAGAATTGAGAATCCGATGGATTGCTTGGCGCCATTGGAAACCAGAATTTGATCAGGTGTGTATGTAAGGTCGTTATCTCTTTTTAATTTTGCAGTTATTGCTTCGCGTAATTCAGGCATTCCTGCATTCATTGTGTATCCGTGAAAACCGTCTGTTATTGCATCAATAGCAGCATTGCAGATATGGGCAGGTGTTTTAAAATCAGGTTCACCCGCACTTAAAGAGATAATTGATTTCCCTTCCCGTTTAAGTTGCTTTGCCTTTGCTGAAATTTTAAGCGTTTCAGAGGGAGACAAATTCTGAACCCTTTTTGATATCATATCTGTATAATTGGTGTATTTTGTAAAGAAACTAAATTACTGAATTGCAGAGCTTATGTCTAAAAAAATATAGTCTTTATTATGAATCAGAATGATATTTTTTCAAAAGAGCTTGCGCTACATTAGGAGGTACAAAACTGCTCAGATCACCTTTCCAGTATGCTACCTCTTTTACTACGGTTGCTGAAATAAAGGTAAGTTGTTCGTCGGGCATCAAAAAGATGGTATCGATGTCGGGTGCAAGCCTTCTGTTTGTGAGCGCCATTCGAAATTCATATTCGAAATCAGAAATTTGGCGAACGCCCCGAATCATAATTTTAACATTTTTCTTATTGGCAAAATCGATCAAAAGCCCGGAAAATTGTTCAACTTTAACTTTATCAGCCCAGGGTTTGTTTTCAATACACTCACGTATGAGTGTTACACGTTCAGCTCCGCTAAATGCCACATCTTTCCGGTTGTTTACAGCCACTGTAACAATAATTTTCTCAAAAAGATGGGTTGCCCTTTTTAATATATCGAGATGGCCATAAGTGAACGGATCGAAAGAACCGGGATACAGTGCAATTTTAGTCATATTTTTTCATTTTCTTAAAACTAATCTACAGTATCAGCTTGAAAGATGCTAACAATGGTACGGCCGTAGGCTTTTGAATAGATACATTTTTTGTGTTCAGAAAATTGAACTCTTTTATCATGTTCTAAAACAAGCAGCCCATCATTTTGAAGCCAGCCATTTTTTAAAATAATATCAGGTAAATCTTTGATTGCATAATAATCATAAGGGGGATCAGCAAAAATAATATCAAAGGATTTCCCTGTTTTATCAAGATAATCTTCTACGGTTGAGATAACAGGCTGAATCTGTTTTTCGACTCCAAATGAGAGAGCAAGTTTTTCGATATGTTTCAGATGATCCGTTTCAGAATCTACAAATATCACTGATGAAGCACCTCTTGATATTGCTTCAAATCCAAGATTACCACTTCCCGCGAATAGGTCGAGTACCGTTCTGTTTTCGAAAAAAATCCGGCTTGCAAGTGCCGAAAATATACCTTCTTTGGTTCTGTCGGAAGTTGGCCTTAACAGGCCGGTATCGGGTACAGGTATTTTCCGGCCTTTTAAAGTTCCCGTTATTATTCGCATTCCATGTTAATCATTGATAGCTATTTTTTCACTCCGTTAAAATATCGGACTTTATTCTAAAATCCATTCCATCTCACAGTTTTTTTAAATTAAAATTGAATGAGTACCGTGTCAATAAAGATATGCCAAAATAAGGTGACGATCCGTATCACTTAGATGGAACACGGAGAACACTGATTGGGAGCATTTTTTCCTAACTAAGCAATGTTTTTGGAATCGAGGTTTAATGAAAGCATAATCGCAGGAAAGGCTTTTTCCAAATCAAAACCGTATGTTTTTTCTTCAGCGTCAACATTCATTTTGGAAAGGGTATTCATTAACTGAACATCATCTGCTTCATACCAGATGGAAGATTTGATTTCCAATAATTCCTGAGCCAGACTTCCGAAAAGATAAACGTGATCATGAATACCATCCATCCATTTAATAAATCCCGAATGATATTTCCAATGGAACGGAATATCCGAGAGTGAGTCGTAAGTGAAGTAGGTTGAACCTCGCAGTTTACCAAAAAGATATGATGCAACAGCAATATAATTTTGATGACAATGCACAGTCATAAAAGATCCGTTAATCTCAGTTAAAAGCTGCCATTCCAAACCGATTTCAAATTCAGAAAGATATTCAATTGAGGGAAAATCACTGATCATACCGGATATTCTTTTCATGATATTATCACGGCGAACAAGCAGAAATTTATAGTCCTGATTAGCAAGTGAAAACCAGGTTGTCTGAAGATTTTTTCTTGAAATGCCATTCATGAGAATGTGTAAATGAGGCTCTCTTTCATCCGGCTGCTCATAAGCAATACGCGGTAATGTTGTCCAGCATTCAAAAAGGGCAGGTATCAGGATACGGGCAATATCACAACTGTGCTTTTTTTTTAAATCGGAAAGTACTGTTTGAATACCAGCTATTGCCTCAACAAAATTACCGGTAATTGCTGAACGAATATTAAAATTAAAATCAACAGAACCGATGTGAGAAAGTGATTTTTCGGTTCCAGGATTGTTAACTGCGTAAAAGAGCTGATGATCAGTAAAACATAATCCGATACACGCATCCGTTTCATCCATAACTCTTTAATTCCAATTCGGAGCATTCAGCATTGTTGTTCGCTGAAGATCTCCAATAGAATCGTCAGAGTCGGGGTCTTCAAGCAGGTACAGCCGTGGCCGGATGGTATCATTGAGTGTGTACTGGAATCTGTTATGTGGCGGACGCGGAGAAAAAATAATGGAATCAGGATTATATGAACCCCGGCGGAACTCAAACCGGTTCGGACCGGTAGCAACCATCAGTGAGTCGGTTTTCAGAAACTCAACGAGGCTGTCCAGCCCGCCTTCAGTAGGAGGGAAATTACCGCGCCTGTTACGATATTGAACCAATGCATCACGGACCAGCCCCAATCTATGGCGTACATCTGCAGTCATTTCACGCTCTTCAATTACAGCCTGGTAAGGCTCGGTTATCGATCGGTAGAGATACCATGAGAGAAATACTATTACAATAGCCAGAACTACAGTGATTATCTGGTTTCTTTTATCTAAGTCCATGAGAGCGTTATGTTAGGTTCATTGTAAATGAAATATGTTAAGCAAGAAAGAAAATAATTGCAGGTAACCTGATATGCAACTCTGAGATCACTAAGAATGAAATTATATTAAAAATTTTCTTATTTGAATTTTAAATAAATATTATTAAAACAAATATAATCAATTATTTAAAATGCATAAAAATTAAAACAACAGTTTTGATCTGCCAATCAGAAAATATCTAAAATCTGTAAGAATACTCATAAAAAGATTTTATTCAGGCGAAAGTGTTATTCCAAAAGTATATTAAGTCCGCAGATAAAAATTCATTTGACCGGTTTTATTTAAATAAATCATCAAATAACTTGCGAATTTCAGGGAAAGAAGAATTTTAAATATGATTTAAATCATTTTTCCTAAGTCTGAAATATTGTTGCAAAAACTCATTTTGATTCAAGAAAAAGAAATCGTTCAAGTAATGCACTTTGCAACCCTCTTTCAGCAAACTTTTCGTACTTTTTATTTGTGGTTTCCTGTAACAGAGTCCGGATTGAATAACCATCACCAAAAAGTTCTTTAATTCTACTTAAGGGGACGCTAAATGGAGGCCCGCTCATTTCATTCTGCGGATATTCAAAATGGTGCAACAATATTTTAGTATGCGGGTTCGCCAGATTTAATAGATGATCTACATACTCCGTTTGTTTTTCTTCAGGAACAGCTACAAGCCCGCCTTTATCATAAATAACATCGATGTCCGGAAAAGAAGATTTTGTGATATGAAAAAAATTTCCATGGATGATTTGAATAGGGCCTGATTTATATATAGTAAAATCACCCGATTTCTGAATATTTGGTGCAATATGCTGTTCGTGGAAAAATTCCTGAACAGCCTGTTCAATTACTTCTATTCCTAATACCGAGGCACCGTTTCCGGCAAGCCAAACGAGGTCAACCGATTTTCCGCAAAATGGGACAAATACAGTTGATTGTTTTGGCAAGTCGAGTTTGTCCCAATATTTTTTCAATGGTTCGTATCCATCTTCCATATGAAAGCCAATCTGTCCCTGGCGCCATTTGTTTTCCCAAAAGCTTATTTCCATAGCAATTTTCCAATTTTCATTCTTTCATTGGTTAATTTCGTAATTAAACAGTAAACATGATACTTACAATTTATACAAGCAAATATTAAGACTTGCTATACCAAATATCATTATTGAAAATCGACACAATCAGCGTTTTTTGTATTCCACCCATTGATACGGATACACCTGACTCCTGACCCCGGCATATTACTAATGACACATGAATTGTAATCTTTATGGTTTGTCATGATTTTATTTATTTATGATAAAACGTGGAGTTTTAGTAACATTATTCAATCCGTCATAAATTTTAAAAATCATACTGAATAAAAACGATTAGCAGAAAACATGAAACATATTTTGATTCTGCGGCATGCCAAATCATCGTGGGATGAAGCAGGCTTGAGTGATTTTGACCGGCCGCTTGCAAAACGGGGTATTGAAGATGCACCGATGATGGGGAAATTTGTAAAAAAAACCGGATTAATTCCTGATCTGGTTTATTCATCGCCAGCACTAAGAGCAAATCAAACAACTGAATTATTTTGCAAAGCAGCCACTGTTCAGAACGAAAAAATTTACTGGAACGACAGATTTTATTACGGTAGTCCGGCAGACTATATTAAAGCCGTTCACAATATTGATAGCAATGATAAAGATATTATACTGCTTGTAGGCCACAATCCTTTGGTAGAAAGTACTGTCAGCCTCTTATGCAGCAATGGTGAAAATAACTTGATAAGAATGCCGACTGCTGCATTGGTATGTTTAGAATGTCAGGTTTCAGCCTGGAAAAATACAGGCAAAAATACGGCCCGGCTTAAATGGATGATGACACCCCGGCTTCTGAAAAAAATTCAGTAAGTTACGTTCATAGGCTTATATCCTGATACTTCTCTGATCGTCCTCCGTTGTCTTCCCGGTCCATCATTTCCAGAATTTTTTTTACTGCCATATGTGGAGTACGGCAGAAATGATCACTTCCAAGATGCTTTTCAAATCCGGATTTCTCTATAATATCACGAACCGGCCCCTTCAAGCCAGCTAAGTAGAGGTCCATATTCCAATTACGGAGAGTTTTTATGATAGATATCAGAGCATCAATTGCAGTAGTGTCGAGAAGGTTGATACTGCTTCCATCAATAATTACATAACGTGTTTTTTTATCCTGCTCTTCACTTTTTTCAAGTATAAAATCCCTGAAAAATTCCGCATTAATAAAAGAAAAGGAAGCATCTATACGAAGAATCAATATTCCTTCAATTCGTTTGGCATCAGGATTTCGTTCAATATTTTTGAAAGATCTTGTATTGGGAAGCACACCTAATTCAGCTACTGAGGGTCTGCTTGCTTTATAAAGCATTAACAGCATGGAAGCACCAACTCCAAGCAGGATACCTTCCTGGATACCGATCAAAATCGTTGATAAGAATGTGAAGATTGCAATTCCCCCTTCACTTTTTTTTGTTTTCAGCAGGAATTCAATTTCTTTTAAATCAATCAATCCAAATACTGAAACAATTATAATACCGGCCAGAACCGGCATTGGCAGATAATAGAAAACGGGTGTCAAAAATAACAGGGTTGTAATAATTACCAGGGCTGTGAAAATATTTGTTAAAGGAGTTTTAGCATTAGCCTGTTCGGCGGCTGCTGATCGTGAAAAGCTGCCTGAGACAGGAAGTGAGCTAAAAAAACTGCCAATAAAATTTGAAGCTCCAACAGAGGTAAGCTCCTGATTGGAATCGATCAGATAACCATGACGTTTGGCAAATACCTTACCCAATGAGGTAATTGTCATAAATTGTACAAGTGCAAGGGTAATGGCGGTTGGAAGCAGTTCTTGAAAAATTTCATAATTCAATAGGGGAAATGAGAATGGCGGCAAGCCTTCAGGGATATTCCCTGTAATTTCAACATCCATATTTTCAATGTCGATGAACCAGGCCACTGTTATACTTAAACACAGCAGTATCATTGACACCGGTAGTTTTGGGGTTAACCTATTCAGTGCAATTAGAAATATAATGGCCGATAAACCCCAGTACATAGTAGGATTATGAATTTCACTTATTACGTTCGAAAAGTCTTTCAGAAGAATAATTACGTTCTGGCTGCCATTTAATTGAACTCCAAAAAGATTTTCAATCTGTGTAAAGGCAATGATAATTGGTGCTGCCATTATAAAACCGGTTATTACCGGACGGGAAAATATATTTAGTAAACTACCAAGACGAAATGCCCCCATTAATAACTGAATAATGCCCGTCATCATAGTAATCAGGATTACTAAGCCAACAAGGTCAAAATTACCGGAAACAGAAACCACACTAATACCGGCTGCAACAATAAGCATATCAACGGCTACAGGGCCAATCGAAAGATGACGCGAGGTGCCAAAGATGGGATAAATAAGTAATGGAACAACCCCGGCATATAAACCATAAATTGGCGGAACTCCAGCGATAACAGCATACGCCATACCCTGTGGAATTAACATAATTCCCGTTGTTAAGCCGGCTTTCAGGTCACCTGAAATATGGGATCTGTCGTATGATGAAATCCAGCCGGTTATCCTAAAAAGTTTTCGATACCAACTTTTCATGTTTTAAAATGGCCATATTACCGGAATAAAAATAATAGCTAATATCAAAAAACTATATTAATTAAAGTCCGTATTTTAAAGTCTGAATTTGATAATAATTACGAATTGATTAAATAAATAAACTCCTAAAAAATGATCTACAAACAAAAATATTTTTACCTTTGTAAAACCCCTCTAAGTGCGGAAAGTCCTGCTGATGTTGAAATTATTGACAGAGCCCAGGATAACGATGAATTTCCTGCCTTGTTCAAGAAATATGAAGAGCTGAGGTCACATGCATTTAACGAGGATCATCTTTACAGTGTGGTGAGGGCAGATGATATTTATGATCTGGTAAGAACCGGAACTGAAAAAGAAGCTAAAGAAGCAGCATTTGAAAGTGCCGAAACCGAAATTGTAACAAATCTGCAGCATCGTGTTGTTCAGAATAGTGACGAACATGCAAAAGCCATCCTGAAAGAAGTACACGGGCTTGAATTGTAACTAAATCAGGTTTTTTGGGAATGATTTTTTGAGTGAACTTGTATTATTTATATACACAAAAATTGTTAACCAATTAGGCTAAGATATGAGTACAGAAACACTAACCAACGGAACAACAGAAATGAAGATTAACATCGGAATTTCAGAAAAAAACAGAAAGCAAATTGCCAAGGGATTATCACGGCTTTTGGCAGATTCGTACATGGTTTATCTGAAGACTCACAATTATCACTGGAATGTTACAGGTGAATTATTTCATTCTCTCCATGAACAATTTGAAGAGCAGTACACCGAGCTTGCCGAAGCAATTGACGAAATTGCAGAACGCATCAGGGCACTGGGATACAGGGCACCCGGAACATTTAAGGAGTTCACTGAAATAACCTCTATCAAAGAAGATACTGCCCAGCCGGCAGCACTTGACATGGTAAGAAAGCTTGCAGTCGATAACGAAACCATATTGCGTACCTGCAGGGAAGCACTTCATCCGTGCCATGAAGCTGGTGATGAAGCAAGTATCGATCTGATTACAGAGAGATTGAAGGTGCATTCGAAGACGGCCGGGATGCTGCGAAGCCACCTGGAGTAGGGAAAAGTATTTTAATGCGGTTCTATGGGAAAGTTTGTGGGTAACCCTTATCAGGATATGCAGTCAAAGACACCATTCCATAGCCTCTTTGCCTGATCTGAGCGGTTAACCACGGCGGACACAATGGAAAACCACAACGTACACGGTGTTTTCTGTATCCGGTAACGCCTGATCGCTGTGTCCGTTGTGTAGTTCTCCGTGCCGCTGTGGTTTTATCATTTCCTGGTTTGACAAACAAACGTTCCTGTAGAACCTTCTTTTTTTGAGTAAAGGAATTTGTTGAAAGGTAAATTTATTTTACTTTAGCCTAATAAAATGATGGGTTTGTTCTCAAGTGATGTGAATAAAGAGTGAACGATTCATGATAGATAATTAACCAAACGAAAGTACAATGCTATGGAAAATTTTGACATAACAAACATCGATTTTATGGAGCTGGTAGCTACTTACGGGCCAAATATTCTATTTGCCATTCTTACTCTGATTATCGGTTTATGGATAGTAAAAATTATAGTGTCCGGTGTGAGAAAAGGGCTTGAAAAGGGTGAAACAGATAAGACACTCAGGGGTTTTTTAATTAGTTTTTTATCCATATTACTCAAGATTATGGTTTATATAACCGCTCTTGGGATGCTCGGAGTGGAGATGACATCATTTATTGCCATACTTGCTGCCGCCGGTTTAGCTGTTGGCCTGGCACTTTCCGGAACGCTGCAAAACTTTGCCGGTGGTGTTATGATTCTTGTTTTCAGGCCTTTTAAAGTTGGCCACTTTATAGACGCCCAGGGTCATATGGGAACGGTTAAGGAGATTCAAATTTTTGTTACTGTTTTAAACACTCCCGATAACAAAACAATTATTATCCCTAACGGCCCATTGGCAACAGGATCGTTAACAAACTTCTCAATACAGCCAACCCGGAGGGTAGATTGGACATTTGGCATCGGTTATGGGGATGATGTCGACAAAGCTTATGAAGTTCTGAGAAGATTACTTTCTGAAGACGATAGAATTTTAGCTGATCCGGAACCATTTTTGGCAGTAAAAGAGCTTGGTGACAGTTCTGTTGATTTTACAGTCAGGGCCTGGGTAAATGCAGCAGATTATTGGGGTGTCTTTTTTAGAATGAATGAGGCCGTATACAAAACTTTTGAAAAAGAAGGATTATCTATCCCATTTCCTCAGCGGGATGTGCATCTGCATAAAGCAGATTGAACTGCCCGTCTATGATATTGATGAGTTAATTTTTTTTATTATCGATCCGTAAAACAATAAACCGGCAGATCACCCATGTAATACAATAGGATTACGTAAATTTAAAGCCCTGAATATTCAGGGCTTTTTTATTAATTACTTGTTATATCTGAGCAGTTGCTTCCATAAGGAATGTTGTTTAAACTATGATTCTAAATTAATCGCAGGTTTCGAGCCGTAAATAGAAGAATGAAAGAGGAAATTATTTTGTCTGAATCAGTAAAAAACACATCGAGTGATAATAACCTATTGTTAGAGAATAAGTTTATCTACGTCACTACCTCGGGAGAGGTATTTCTTAAAGAGACATCGGTATTTGAAGAGAGAAAAATCGGATCTGTTGATCCGGAAGAAGCTGAAAAGCAGCTTGAAAAGTTTACATCCATATTTGACGATTTATCAGAAAAAACGGAACAGTTTATAAAATCCTGGGAAGATAAAGCAGATATTGATGTAAAGAAGCTTAAAGAGGCATTTTCTGATTTTAAAAATGAACTGATTTCTGAAGACGCCATCGGGGATTTTGAAAAACTTTCGGATCGGCTTGAAGCGGCATTTACTGAAATTGAAAATAAAGCGGTTAAGGATAAAGCAAGAGATAAGAAGGCCGATGATTCTGCTGTAACAGATTCAAAAGAGGAAGAGCAGGACAAACCGGATGAAGCTGAACCTGTAAGCAAAGCAGAAAAAGAGCAAGATGAAAAGGAGTTAAAAACAGAGGATTCTGCGGCTCCTGAAGATGCGGAAGTTGATAAGGAAGAAAAAAGCGATTCTGTTAAGGAATATTACGAAAGCCTCGCTGAAAAAGCGGAAAAAATAAAAGAGATGACTGACTGGCCCTATGTGAGTATGGAATTTGAAAATATTCACCTTGATATTGAAAAAAGGCCTGAGCCATCAGATTTGGATATTTCAGGTTATGTTGAGAGAATCAAGAACGCTCAAAATGAATTTGAGGAACGAAAGAAATCTCATTATGAAGAGCAAAAAAGGGTTAAAGAAGAAAATCTTGAAAAGAAGAAAGACCTGTTAAAACAATTTGAAGAGATTATTGATAAGGAAAACTGGACCGCTGAAAATGAAGTGAGAAAGATTACGTACCGGTGGGATCAGATTAAACCGATTCCAAAAAATGAAGCGGAGAATCTCGATAAGAAATTCGAAAAATTTCTCAGCATTTTCAAAGAGCACAAGATAGATCGCCTGGTTCAAAAGAAACAGCGGGAACAGGATAATCTTATGGGTAAGCTGGTAATTGTCGAAAAAATGGAAAAGTTTCTGGACACCCTGCCGGAAGATGTAAACTGGAAAGAAGCTGAAAAAGATTTTGAGAATCTTTCACGGCAATGGAGAAAAATAGGCCGCGTTCCCATCGAAAAAAATCAGGAGATGTGGGACAAATTCCATGATGTTCAGGATAAATTTCATTCCAAAAGATTTGAAAACGACAAGAAATATCGAAAACAGATTGAAAAATTTATTGAAAATAAGAAAAAACTGATTGAGGAAGCAGAAGCACTTGTTGATCTTGATGACCTGGCCGAAGCGGCAAGAAGAGTGAATAAACTGCATCATAAATGGAAAAAAACGGGTAACCTTCCTCAGAAAGAGGAAAATGAAATGTGGGATCGTTTTAAAACTGCCACAGATGCTTTCAATGAGAAAAAAGCTGATAATGTTGACCTGCTGAGAGAACAGGAGAATCAAAATCTTGAGGAGAAATACAAACTGATAGAAAAGGCTGAGGAACTGAAAGATTCAGATGATTTTGAGGGGACGCATCAGAAACTTCAGAATTTAATGAAGCAGTGGAAAGAAGTCGGGCCGGTGCCGAAGAGAAAATCCGGTAAAATCTGGAAAAAGTTTAAAGGTGCGATGGATCACTTCTATGACCGGCGGAGAGACCATTTTAAAGAAGTAAAGGAGAAACGGAAGAGTAATCTTGAGGAAAAGAAGGATATTCTTGATAAGCTGAAAGCTCTTAAAGATCATGAAGATCCTGTTGCTGCAGTAGAAGAAGCAAAGCCGCTGCAGGAGGAGTTTAAAAAGGCCGGTTATGTACCCATTAAATTCAAAAATAAACTATGGAAAGAATACCGTGAAACCTGTGATGTGATCTACGACCGTTTCCGGGCGGCTAAATCGGCAGCCGAAATAGTTGGAAAGGAAAATGTAAGTGATTTTTCTACAGATGATCTTGCTGATATTCAAAAAAAACAAAAAAGGGCTGGAAAACTCAGGCAGGAGATTTCAAAGATAAATAGTGAAATTATTCAAATGAAAGAATCACTAAGTTACTTCAAACCCCAAAAAGGAAGCACTCTGCTCGATGATGCAAAAGAGAAAATCGAAAAAGCTGAAAAATCCCTGGTAAAAAAAGAGAACGAATTGGATAATCTGCACATGGAAATTGATAAACTGAAAAAAAACATCTGATTTTTTTAAACCTGATCTTGTATTGAAGAATGATTCATGGCTGAATCGTTAGCCTTTAGAGAACGCAGATAACACTGATCAGGTAGATGATCACAGATAAAATATGGTTGTATTCATAAAGATCCGTGTAAATCCGCTCAATTAATGTCCCCTTGCATGATATGGATACTCAATTGACTTCCTCATCAATAAACTTTTCACTTTTCACTTTTTTTACCACTGAAATTACCCATTAGATTCTGATTACTATTGACATGACACCAAGTGGTTTTTACTATTGGAAAGTGTTAACAGGGATTTATATTCCGTATTTGTTATACTTGGGATTGCAAAGAATATTAAACTTATGAAATACGTAATAAATTGTGGTTCAAATTTCAAAAAATAAATCGGTAGTTATACTTTCTGACCACAAGTATGGCACATTTTTAACAGAGAAGCTTGGGGAAACAGGTTTTCATTTCATTTTAACTCCCAATTACAGATTAACAGCCCGAAAAGTTGCAGCTCACAAGCCGTCAGCCATTATTGTAGATTTATCTTATCCTGAAATTACGCTTGAAAAACTTCAGGCACTCATTACGCTTGAACCTCTTGTAAGAGAAACTCCTGTTATAATGCTTTATGAGAACGGTTCAACTTCTGCAAAAGAGAATCTGTCTGATTTTACTTCTGTTGAGAGTTATCATAAAGATGATCAGTTAATCAAATTATTAACCAACCGATTTAGAAAAGAGGCTGAACCGGCCGTTAAAATAAAATTCTGGGGTGTTCGTGGTTCAACACCGACGGCTAACCCGGAAAATATCCGGTATGGCGGGAATACAACGTGTGTTACAATTTGTTCACCTTCTCTGAATGAATATATCATTTTGGATAGTGGTACCGGAATCAGGAATATGGGCAATTCTCTGGTAAGTGAAATGGAAACACCGATTTCAGGAAGAATATTTATTACTCATCCGCATTGGGATCATATTCAGGGTTTCCCCTTTTTTAAACCACTATATAGTAAAAAGAACCGTTTTGTTATCCATATGCCCGAACAATACAGGGGAGGTGCAAAGGAGATACTTGCAGGCCACCTGACCAAAACATTTTTCCCAATAACACTTGATATGATATCGGCTGAAATCACCTACATTACGCATGAGAAAATAAGTGAACAGTTTGAAAATTATTCAGTCGATTTTCTCCTTGCAAATCATCCGACAAAAACGGCCATTTATAAAATCAACATAGAAGGATATAGTATTGTATTTGCTCCTGATAATGAATTGCCGCTGGAATCCTCGCCTGTCCGCTACATTGAAAAATTTAAAAAATTTGTTTCAGGTTGTGATCTTCTAATACATGATGCCCAGTTTTCCCTTAAAAACTACGATTCAAAAATTAACTGGGGACACTCAGCCTGGGAGAGAGTGGTTGAAATATCTAAAGAGGCTGGCGTTAAAAGGCTTTATTTAACGCACCACGATCCCGATTCATCAGATGATTATCTTGACGAGCTGACTGAGAAAGTGAAACAATATACCAATAAACCGTTTCAGGAAATTGCCTTTGCCAAAGAAGGATCTGAGGTTTCACTACCCCTTATAAGAAAACCGGCCAAAAAAATGGTTTGATATTAATTTAACCGGATATCAGAAAAAGTACCTCACACCAAGGCCGCCGTTAACATCGAGATCAGTGCTCGGGGCAAGGTTCAGAATAGGAGCAATTTCAAAAAATAAACCGAACCTGCTGTCCTGGATCAGATACTGAAGGCCTGCAGGCCCCCGGATTCCAAATTTACTGTTATCGGTTACCCGGATACGTGCACCGATACCGTAGTAAAATGCAAGGCTGCCCTCTTCGACGTCGAGCCATTTATGAAGCAGATAATCACCATGTATATGAAGAGAGCCGTTGTCACTGAAAGACCAGGCCAGGCCGCCGTCAAAGGCAGATTTTTCACTTCTCCATAATTTAAAACTGATACCTGTTGGCTCACCAAGCACGACACCGATTTCTCTGTCGCTGTGCCTTTGCTGAGCGTGGCTTTGTAAAGATGTGAAAATAATTGTTGCCGTTAATAATAAACTGAACAGGAAATATTTATGCATAGATGTTTTTATAAAGGTGTTGGAGCAGATGATTGTTTTTATAATGAATTTAAAATTATCTTTATTTAAAATTAAAGATAAAATATCCAAGGAATACAATATAGTTAGTATTTACGTGAATTGTTCCGGTTTAATGTTTTATAAAAAACTTTTATTATGATTTTGAATGCACAGGATGACCTGTTAATTATTTTTGTGAAGAACCCTGTAAAAGGGAAAGTGAAGACCCGTTTAGCCGCTGATCTGGGTGAAAGCAAAGCATTGATGGTATATCATTCACTGCTCAGGATTACCCGTTCAGTTGTTAATTCAATGAATGTAACCAAACAGGTATGGTATTCCGATTTTATTGATCCGTCAGATGATTGGGACCCGAAATTTTTTTATAAAAAGTTACAAATAGGAATTAGTTTGGGAGAACGAATGAAAACTGCTTTTTACTGTGGTTTTCATGATAACTTTAAAAGGATTGTAATAATCGGGAGCGATTGCCCATCAATTTCTGAGAATCATCTGAAGCAAGCCTATCGCGAACTGGCAGATAATGATGTGGTTTTGGGCCCGTCATCTGACGGTGGTTATTATCTGCTGGGTATGAATCAATTTATTCCCGAGCTGTTCGATAATAAAAGCTGGAGTACAGAAAATTTGTATGCTGAAACCCTGCGAACCATCAGGGATATGAATAAATCATTTGGAGAGCTTGAGATACTGAACGATATTGATACGCTTGAAGACTTTAATAAAAGCCATCTGGAAATTTGAGCAAACCTGATCTGAGTATTATTATCCCGACAATTAATGAAGCCGGCCGGATTGGGTTACTGATTGATGCAATTCAAAGAAAAGGGGATTGCAATATTACGAAAGAATTTATTATTGCAGACGGCGGAAGTACGGATGAGACTGTTAGCATCGCAGAAAGTTCCGGTGCATGTGTAATACATTGCGGGGTAAAAGGCCGAGGAGCACAAATGAACCGTGGTGCCAAAGTCTCAAAAGCCGATCTTCTTTATTTTTTACACGCAGATACAATACCACCTGAAAACTTCGACAGACAGATTGTAGATTCCTGTGAAAAGGGTTATGAATCGGGATGCTTTCGGCTGCGATTCGATGACCCTAATTTACTGTTGAGTATCTATGGCTGGTTTACCCGCTTTAAAGCTACATGGCTGCGGTTCGGGGATCAAAGCATGTACACCAAAAAAAAACTTTTTCATTCCATTTCCGGATTTAAAGAAGATCTGCAAGTGATGGAAGACCAGGAGATCGTATCGAGATTAAAAAAAAATTCGAGGTTCATTGTTTTGGATGATTACGTAATTACATCTGCCAGGAGATACAGAAAGGACGGTATTATCCGGCTTCAGCTTATTTTTGGTTTGATTTTAACTTTATATTATACAGGTGCAAAACAGGAAACACTTGTAAATATTTACCAGAAACTGATACGTTCATGAGTTCATGTTATAGAATTGTAAATTCCATGCCGAAAATTAGGACTTTTCATAAAATTTTTCTTAAACTCCCTGCTCAATAAGTATTCAGAAATCATTTCAAGTTTGGGTTTTATGATTTTAAAGCGTGTGGGATTACTTCCGGTTTTTATTCTCTTATTTTCACTTCAAAGCCATGCGCAATTTCAATTTGAACGTGCTGAAACAGAGGCTGGAATTTTACGGCTTGCCATTTCCAATATTGGAACTCTTGGAAAACCCGATGTACGCAATAACCCGGATGCCGGTGCAAGCATGCGCTATCCTGCTGCAACCGGAACGGAGCATTTGTTTGAGGCGGGGATTTGGATAGGTGCATTCAGAGACGGTTCACAGCAGCTTGTATCGACAGCAGCTATCACAGATCCCGGCGGCTTTGCGTCAGGCAAGCGCGGATTCGAATTTACCGCCGACAGCCAGATCCGCTTTGAAGGGGAAGGCACCGGTATTGGAATCAGCCAGCAGGATATCATTGCTAATTTTACAGACAGAAACCTGATTGTTCCGGGCACGAATACAGTCATTCAGGGCCATACGCAGCCTCTTTTTGCAGATGTTGAACTTCGAAGCCTGAACTGGAATTTTCCCTTTACTGAAAATTTTACCATTATTCAGTATGATATTACCAATAACAGCCAGATTCATTCGGGAAACCCCGACGGCCTCGTTTGGGATAGTGTATATGTTGGCATGTATGCAGATTTGGTTGCCAGAAATGTTTTTACTGCAACGGACCAGGGAAGCGCTTTTTTCAACAAGAACTGTATCGGTTTTTTGGATGATCTGTTTACTACTTATGTATTTGATGCCGGTTCCAGCGATAACCCAAGTTTGAATACTTACGGTGCTGTTTCGCTTATCGGGTCGGAGTACCGTGGTGAGTTTTTCCACCCGTCAAACCCACAGCTTGAAGAGTTTGGATTTCGCCCGCCCAGGGTTGACCCAAGCTATTGGCTTTTTTCTGCTGGAACCGGTGTCTTCAGGCGGCCGGAAGATGATATTGACAGGTTTAACAGAATGGCTGAAATATTTCCGATTGATGACACCAGGCCCGGTGAAGACAAGACGATTCGTGAAGAGTTGAGAACAGACGGTCAGGAATCAAATGGGAATTATATCTCATTTATATCCATTGGCCCTTATCAGGAAGTATTACCGGGTGAAACGATAACCGTCTGGTTCGCTGTGTCAGCAGCACTTAAACCAGAGGAATTCCAGGGATTAGCAGGAAAAGCAACAGATACTGAAGAATCCCGGGTAAATCTTGTTTCCACTATCAATTCGTTAACAAGAGTTTTTCAGGGAGAGGATGTGAATAACAACGGCAGGCTTGACCCCGGTGAAGATTTAAATGATAACGGGGTGTTAGACCGGTTCCTGTTTCCAACGCCGCCTGATGACCCGAAAGTACGTATTGAACTGGATGCCGGCAAAGCGATTATTTTCTGGGACAGAATGGCCGAAGAATCTATCGATCCGATTACAGGTGAAAAGGATTTTGAAGGCTATCGCATTTACAGGTCCGACCTGGGCGATGATGTAAATCCAACCCCCCGCCTGATTCGTGAATTTGACACGCCCGGTAATGATGTGGGTTTTAATACCGGGTTTGATGAAGTTCGTCTTGAAGAGCCAGTCATGTTTCCGGGTGATACCGTTGAATACTGGCACCGTTTTGAAGTAGATGGTTTGTTAAGCGGCTGGCAGTATCAGTTTTCGGTTACAGCTTTTGATTTTGGAAGTGAACAATTTGAAATAGGTCCTCTCGAAACAAGCAGAAGCACCAATGCTGTTCGTGTATTTCCCGGAACGCCAGTTAATGAAAATTTTGCAAGCAGTGCAGCTGAGAACCGGGTTGGGGTGTACCCCAATCCGTACAGGGTAAATGCTGCATGGGACGGCCCGAATGAGGCCACAAGAAAGCTGGTATTTTTTAATCTGCCAGCACGCGCCCAGATCAGGGTCTACACCCTCTCAGGGGATATTGTTGCCCGGATGGACCACAACGGTGACAACAACAGAGGTGATATTCAGTGGTTCAATCAATTTAGCGATGAACCCCGGATTATTGCCGGAGGCGAGCATGCCTGGGATATTTTATCGGATGCCAACCAGATACTCACTACCGGGCTGTATTTATATTCGGTAAAAGACCTGGATTCCGGGAAAATTCAAACAGGTAAACTTGCAATTATTAAATAATAACTGACAACTCAAACACAAATAACAATCCTATGAAACAAAAGTTACGATTTCTATTTTGTACGATGCTGATTGCCGGCTTTTTTGCAGCCGACTTTGCAGCTGCGCAGGAAGAACCAATGCCCATTACCATACGTGATCTGAACACGTATGAAAACCTGACTGAATTCAGTGATATTTCCAACCATCCTTTGCGTGATGTACCGGTGCAGTTTACTGCAGTAGTGGCAAGTTATCCGAGAAGCTCGGGGTTGGCAAGCTTTAACGAGGCAGCAGGAACTATCGGAAGAATTCATATCTTTGTTGCTGATACCAACGCTGTTGAACTTGGACGTGAAGGAATGTATATACAAATAGTTCAGTCAAGTGCGACTGGTGATTTCGAACAACTCGAAAATTTTACCAGGGGTGATGTAATTACTGTAAATGCAAGACTTACCTTCTTTAACCAGGTTGCGCAGGTGGTTGTGGATCAGATTGTTGACTTTCCGGGTAATGTATTTGACGAAGAAGATAATCTTGAAAAATATGCTCCGCTGACAGAGCCAATGGATGTCTCTCCGTCTGAATTTCACGATGTAATCGGCGATAACCTCATCCGCTTGAATCTGGAAGGATATCAAAAGTTTAACGGAATGTATATCCGGATAGCGGATGCCACCACTACAAATACAACATTTGACGACAGGCCCAATATCCGGACCAATGAAGGCGGTTCTTTTGTTTATAACAGAGACATTTCTCTTAGATACAGAAACGACCGATTCAATTACAGAGAAGGTTACAACTTCAGAAGGTCAGACATTGATGGTGAATTTACACCACCTCTTGACGGATCTCAGATTAATATTTCAGGATTTTTGGTTATTGATAATTTTAATGTTGATAATCACTTTGAAACCGGAACCGGTGCCTTTTTTATCAGCCCAATGGAAGACGGAGTAGTTTGGCTTAACAACATTAGGTTTGAAAATGGACAAGATCTTGGCGGAGGTGAGATTTTCAACTGGCCGGTTGACCTTGAAGTTCTTGCTGAACCTGCCCGTATAGTCGAGGCTACATTGGTTCCTGATCCTGCTGATGGTTTTCTTTCTTCAACGGATGAAGTTGTTGTAACAGCCACAGCTGTTGGCCCGGATGCGGATCCCACTGTAACTGTGGAAAAGGTTGAACTTTTCTGGTTCGGAACAAACATAGACACTACCTTTGTGGAAATGACAAATATTGGCGGCGATGATTATCAGGCAACTCTGCCGGCCTTTCCAAATTTCACCAGCGTGTCGGTTTTTATGAGGGTGACCGATTCTGCCGGATTCACTTCACGCTTTCCTGCAGGAAGCAATATTACTATGTTTGTAGCTGATGAAGAGATCGATAATATTTCTCTGATTCAAAAAACGCCTGATGAACTGCTCGGCCCGAGTCCGATTGCTGATCTTGGCAAGCTGCCTATGGATATTACCGCTACAGTTGTTTCAGGAGGGGCCGATGGTGTGGTAGCCATCCATGATTCAAATGAACTGTGGTCAGGTATTTTTCTTGAATTTAATTCGACAACACAAAATCTGGAAAGAGGTGATGAAATAAGGATTACAGCAGCAGAAGTACTTGAGGCGGCGATAGCTAATGTGGCTGATAATACATACACATATCTCCGGAATATCGATTTTGAAATCCTGTCGCAAGGCAATGATATTTCGGCTGTTGTTCCTGTATTAACTACTGATGAAATCAGAGCACTGCCTGAACCGGGAGAGGCCTATGAAGGTATGCTGATCACACTGCAGGAAGCTCAGATCAAATCCATTTTCGGTTTTGGTGAGTTTGAAGTTGCTACAAGGCCGCTCGGAGGCGGAGATTTTTCCGAAGAAGGTATCCTGTTTAATTTTGATACAAGGGCAGGAATCATCGGTGAGACAGGTTTTCCTTCTGACGTAAATGCGCATGTTAAGATAGGTACAGTTCTTGACGAAATTACAGGAATTGGAACTTTTACTTTCGGAGCAGCCAAATTCATTCCCAGAGACCTGGATGATATCGTTGGAGAAAACTGGTCTGTACCTCGTCCTGTTTTTAATCTTCTTGAACCTGCTGATAATGCTTTTATTTCTGTAACCGGTGATTTGGGTGTAACCTGGCAGGAACTGAATCCCCGCGATTATGACGGTGATACCGTTACATATGAATGGGTTCTCTATGATACGGAGCAAAATGAGATTCTATCCCTGGCTTCGGATAATGATGGAGCTTCACCCATGATAACACTCCCGTTTGAAACCGTAGATAATCTGCTTGAACAAAACGGTTTGACAGTTGGTGAAACCATTGATCTGTTATGGAATGTGCGTGTTACTGATGGAACAGATACCCTGACAGTCAGAGAAAGTCTTCAGTTTAATCAGGGAACTTTTAATGATCCTGTATTTAACAGCATTACTCTTGAAAGGAATGAGGCAACATCTCTTGGTGATGAGGATGGGTTTACCGGCCTTCCGAGAGAATTTGACCTCAAGCAGAATTATCCAAATCCGTTTAACCCGAGCACGGTAATTCAATACTCGGTTCCGCAGGCTTCGAATGTGCGAATTGACGTGTTTAACGTACTGGGGCAACGGGTTGCAACACTTGTAAACCGTGAACATCAGCCCGGTAATTTTGATATTACCTTTGATGCGGCAAACCTGTCAAGCGGAATGTATTTCTATCGCCTGGAAGCTGCCAATACGGTTCTTACACAAAAAATGATGCTTATAAAATAATAACTTCTCTCACGTCAGGTTGAGAACCGCCCCGGACCGTATCCACTGTCCGGGGCTATTTAATAAATTATCGGACTGGTGGCTGATCACCCTGCTCCTTTTTACTTTTTTTATTTGATAGATGAGTTTATATGCAATTTAGATACTGTGGGCTTTTACTTATCATTTTTTGTCCTGCTCTTTTATTTTATTCAGGATGTGAAACCAATCTGGATGGACAATTAAAAGAAAATATTCCACCGAGGACATTTCTTACGGTAGATGAGATTAATCTGGAAGATGAAAACCGGTTATCAAGCCAGATCAATATATCATGGTGGGGTGATGATCCGGACGGATTTGTAGTTGGTTTCGAAGTTGCTGTTGACGATAGCAGTGAAGCAAACTGGCTCTTTACAACGAGAACGGATAGTACTTTTTTGCTCCCTATTACTCCCGGCCAGGATTTTGACGATGTTCTCTTTTGTGTACGGGCGATAGATAATGAAGGTGCAAAAGACCCGGACCCGGCTTGTGTTGTCTTTCCCATTAAAAACAGTCCCCCTTTTGTTCAGTTTTTAGCGAACGAAACCCCTCCTGACACTACATTTACAATTGTTAGTTTTGGCTGGCAAATCGGAGATCCGGATGGATTGCAGAATCTTTTAAAAACCGAAATTGCCCTCAATGATACAACCGATGAGAATTGGATTGAATTACCCCTGCCTGAAGGTAATGATGACCGGCAGTTTATAACACTCGTAATAAAAGATGAAGATAGCGAGATGGCAAGTGCGGATATTTTTCTTGGCAGAGGTTTTCGTAGTTCTGATCTTGTGATTGAGGGTATTTCAATTAATGGGGAAAACCAGCTTTTTTTGAGAGCAACAGATCAGGCTCTTGCTGTTAGCGAAATTGAGTCTGTAGAATGGTTTGTGAAAAAACAAACATCAAAAATACTTGTACTGAATGATGTTGGGGGTATTACTTCACAAAGTGCACTTGCTTTTCATCTCGATGCGATTCAACAGGCCGGTTTATCAGTTGATGTCTGGTACATAACAGATGGCACAGCCGGAGGAGGACAAAAAGTTAGGCTATCCAATGCTTTCCCTTCTGTTATTAATCCAACGCTTAGAAAAACACTCGCCCAATGGAATTATATATATTGGTTATCGAATGATATAGACAGAAACCTGACTTTTGCTCAGGATATTCTTGCTGATTTTTTTGAAGACGGTGGAGAACTCTTTGCTACCATGCCGATGAAACAGCTTTCTGAAGAGGATCCAATTTTCAGTTTTATACCGGTAGCACGCTTAGCTGAATTACCGCCAATCGGTACGAGTTTTCAGATTTCAAATGGTACAGAGATTCTGCCAATAGGTCAGGGACCGGTATTAAGAGCTAATCAAAGAATAACGAATGTATTCCCAATGGAACCAATTGGCGGTGCAACACCACTATATGAGACAGATTTCAGGGTCCGGACCATTTTAGGGACTACACAAAGTTTTGATGGTATCGAGTATGTAGCCATAATGAATCCAGAGGAAAATTTTATCTTTTTTGGTATGGATCTTCAAACAGTTGATGCAAATGAGAATATTCCCGATTTATTGCAGAGTCTGCTTATTGATAAATTAGGATTTGAGTAATAGGAGGTTTAAAGTATGTATAAGATTACAAAAATAACTTTTTTTCTGATTATCACACTAATCGGAGTGCAGGTAATGGCACAAAATACCGGAACAATTAGTGGTACAATTACGGATAGGGAAACTGGCGAAACACTCCCCGGTGTAAATGTAATTATCCGGGGAACCACTTTTGGAGCATCCACTGATATTGATGGAAATTATGAAATCAGGAATATTCGGCCCGGTGAGTATTCGGTGGAAGTAAGTTTTGTCGGGTTTGAACGGCTTATTTTTACTGGAATCAGAATAAATGCAGGAGAAACAACAGAACTGAATGCAGAAATATCCCCGGTTGTATTGACCTCAGATGACGAAATTTTAATCATTGGTGAAGCTCCCATCTTTGATGTGGAAAAATCCACGTCCGGTTCTACAGTTTCCCGGCAGGATATTGCAGCAGCACCGGTTCGCAGAATTGAAGAGGTTCTCAGCCTGCAGGCCGGCGTAATTGAAGATCCGACTGGATTATATATTAAAGGCGGGCGGGCCAATGAAACAGGTTTTTTAATTGATGGTGTATCGGCACAGGATCCACTCGCCGGAACCGGATTTGGCCTTGATCTGGGAACCAATGCTTTTAGCAGCGTAGAGGTTACAACCGGGGGCTTGGGGGCAGATGTAGGTGATGCCACGTCCGGAGTTGTATCGGTAAGAACCAGAACAGGTGGTGATACCTACGAAGGTAATTTTACTCACAAACGTGATAATTTGGGAAGTGACAGCAACCGGCAAAGTAATTTTTTTACGGATATCTATGAATTAAATCTTGGCGGGTCTGACCCGATTACAACGGATATCTTGCCTGAGCTTGGTATCAATCTTCCGGGAAAACTTTTTTTCTTTTTTACAGGCCAGGTTTCTCTGTCAAATGAGTTTACGAAAGTAGCAGCCGATGATATTTCATCTTCATTAACAGGAAGCAATTTCTTTTCACCCAGGCAGGATAACCGCTGGAATGGCATGATGAAACTGACCTGGCAGATTAAGCCGGGAATGAGGCTTGAAGGAGCCTATAACCGTTCTCTTTCTATAAATCAGAATACAAGAATGCTGCAGATTACAGGCAATGATGTCACGATTCAGCCCGGTTTTCAGTTTCCATTTCAGGAAAACCTGGATAATGCCAATACGTTTACTCACGATAGTAATCTTGCTTTTTTGAAATGGACACATACCATTAGTAATACCTCTTTTTATGAGGTTCAGGTTAGCCGCCTGTTCACCCGTCTCAGAGCCGATGCAAACGGGCGTGACTGGAGGCCGGAATTTGTGGATGGTGAATTTGATCCTGAAAGTATTGTAACATTTCCTGCACAGGAATTTGAAGGAACCGAAGGGTTTACTTTTGTACTGCCGGGTGATGGTTTTGTAAATAACGGTGGTATTGCTACACTCTGGCACGATCACTTTGCCGAGGAAATCACGGTTCAGGGAACCATCAATAAGTTTTTTGCTGACAGAACAAACCAGCTAACGATCGGGTTTCAGTCGAAATTTAACGACTTTCAGTGGATTGATATAACCCGGCCGTGGATCGGCGCACCGATTGAAATTGAACCCGGTGTATTTTCACAAACACTCAGAGTTGGAGAGCGATTTGATGCGTGGAGGGTAAAACCACAGCGGGGAGCATTTTTTGCAAATAACAAAATACGGTTCCGTGGTTTGATCGCCGATATTGGAGCCAGGCTGGAATACTGGTCACGCGGTAAATTTGTTGAAGATATGATCAACGAACCCCGTGCGCCCATACCCGATTTTATACGGGAAGATTTTATGAATGATACCTTTGGTTTTCTGGGACAGCGCTATAAACTCAGGTTGCTGCCAAAAGTTAGGATCAGCTTTCCGGTACGTGAAAACCAGGTATTGTTTTTTAATTACGGCCATTCGATTAAACAGCCTCATCCCACGTTTATTTATGCGAATCTTGATCCCTTTTTCCAGAACCAATCTACCTTTCCGGATTTAGGAAATCCGAACCTTGATCCCGAAGTAGATATTTCTTATGAGATTGGATTAAGAAATCAGATTACAGCCAATGATGCCCTGAACGTTACGGCATTCTGGCGGGATAAATTTGATTTTGTGACAACTCAGCGAATCATAGTTAATGACCCGACCGGTCTTCCTGTATCCAGAGCCTTTAGGGTAAATGGTGATTTTGCCCGCAGCCGCGGTGTGGAAGTAACCTACATCAAGCGGCACAAAGACTGGGCCCGCGGACAGCTTGCAGTCACATTCTCAAGAGCTGAAGGGCTGAGTTCCACCAGCAACGATAATATTCAGGCAATAGCAGATGAGCAAAGTTTTGGCAGTAATGTTGAAACGCCGCTTGCCTGGGACCGGCCATGGGACATTAAAGGAAATGTAACCTTTACTTACGACAGGCCCAATCCATTGTTCAATATTGGAGTACTTAATCAAATGCAATTATTTTTGTCTGGTACCTGGAGAAGCGGAATTCGGTACACACCACATGAACTTGTAGGATTTTTGAGGAATCCCGTTACCGGCGAGGCAAATTGGCGGCCCATTTATGAACGGGTATCCGATCCTGCGAAACGGTTTAGTGAAACCGGCCCGGCTTGGTTTTTTGTAGATATGAATTTTCAGAAATGGATAAATATCTCTGATGTCAGGCTTAATTTCTTTTTTGAAATGTCGAATGTGTTTAACAGTAATAATGCTGCAATTGTGAATCCTGTAACCGGAAAAGCGTTTAAAAGGCTACCGAGCAATCAGCAACAACTTGTAGAACTCCGGGACGACCGCTCCTTTGATGTTCCTAACAACGTCAGAGACCCGAGATTTCAGGACCCGCGTGACAGAGGAATACCTGCATTTTTAAATCCTGCCAACTTTCTGCAGCAAAGACAGATAATGTTTGGCCTGGCTTTGAATTTTTAAGAAAAGATATATGATCAATCAGTTAAAATCACAAATTAAGGTATTAGTCCTGTTTGCAGCCATGATATTACCGGTCAGTACATTTGCTCAAAGCCTGATACCGGGGTTTGGAACGGCAAGATCTGGTACGGATGGATTTCAGTTTACGAAAATTTCTGTTGATCCCCGGGGGGCATCCATGGGTAATTCTCGTACTGCAGATGCCTTTGATGCATCCAGCCTGTATTGGAACCCTGCACTCGCATCTAAACTTGAATCTTCAGAGATCATGTTTGGCCATACCGAATATTTTGCCGGAATTACGATGGAATATGCTGCCTATGTTCACCGGATCAAATCATTTGCCTTTGGAGCATCTATACAGTTTCTGAATTCCGGTGAAATTAATGAAACGACTGAATTCAATCCGCTCGGCACGGGCAGAACATTCAGAACCACTCATTTATCAGCGGGTATTACGGCATCACAAGCAATAACGGATTTTTTCAGTTACGGGGTTACCATACGTTATCTGCTCGAAAAAATTGAAGATGTAGATATTGAAACAGCTGCATTTGACTTCGGCTTTTTTTACAGAATTCCCGAAACCCCATTCCGGTTTTCAGTGAATATTAACAATTTTGGTTTTGATGCCACGCCATCCGGCTCAACCACAAGGCAAACACTGGATGGGGTTGTGACAGAAACTGATTTTGAAGAAGTTACCACTCCAACAAGATTTATTGTTGCATCGGCAGTCGATGTAATAAAGCGAAATGATCTTTCACTTGTTTTGACTGCACAGCTGACAAACCCCAGTGATAATTCGGAACGATTCAGTTTTGGAGGAGAGCTTGGCTATATGGACCAGTTTTTTCTTAGAACCGGTTATGAGTCAGGAAGAGATGAAATTAAATTACCCAGTGCAGGAGCGGGGATAAAGTTTCCAATTACAGGAACAACGATAGCAGCGGATTATGGATTCAGCCCTTTTGAAAGGCTGGGTAATGTACACAGGGTTGGCATAAGAATAATTTTATAGAAAAAGATGATGAATCAGCGATTTATTTACCTGACAATATTATTATTTACCGGTTCAGCTTTTATAAGCTGTGACGCCATATTTAATACGAAACAGGATAGTACAACCGATGAAATATTCAGAGAGGGAAGGATTGATCCGGAACTTGAAAAAATAGACGGTTATACGGCAATTGTTCCTTTTTGGGATGGATTTGATCAGCCTACAGATGTTTTTGTCGGGTTTGACGGTTTTGTCTATGTAACCGATGCCGTTGGTGTTCATGCCCTGGACAGAGCGGATATAGCCCCGAGGCGTACAATTGAGCTACCGGGAGCTGTTAGTGTGACTCAAGACCGGCTTTTGAATCTCTATGTTGCAGCACGTTATGATACGGTGATTACAGATGTTGATCCAGATATTGAATGGAACCTGGCGGCAGTTTATAAAATAAAAAACTTGAATGGGGCCGGAGAGATCGTTTTTCAGGATACACTGATCCAGCCTTTTTTGGATGCAAGCCGAAGCACAAGAGCATCAAGGCAATTCCGGTTAGACAGAAGCCGGGCAGACAATGAGGAACTTGTTGAAATTACCGGTGTGACTGCTTTAGCTGATAACTCCATCTATTTATCTCGCCGCGGCCCAAGAAATAATCTTACTGCTATCGAGGCTCCTGATAATACGATTCTTGAGTTTACTCAGGTGATTGTAGATGGTATTAAAACGCAAAAAATGAGAAATGTCAGGCAAATCAGATCTTTAAATCCTACAACGCCCTCTTTAACAAGTTCAATCGGTGTAAGTGATATTATAAGTTTTGTATCTCCACCTCAAAGAGATGTGTTTACAAATGACCGAAGCTTCTTACTTTCACAGGTACCAGGAGAGAGGGAAATCCCCTTTAAGGTATTACAAATAAATGTTGTAGAAACTCCTGATGGTATTATTTTTGAACCAAATTTTGAGTTCCTGGTGCGGGATACCACACAGACAGATGGTTTTTTATATGAAGAGTTCAAATTTGACAGGCCAGCCGGCCTCGCTTTTGCGGGAGATGCATCGAGATTTATTTTTGTCATTGATGCAGGCCAAAACCGGCTTTTCCAGTTTCAGGCTAATGGACAGGAAGGCGTTGACCCGCCGGCCGGGGCTGCTGACAGAAGAAAAAAACTGATCGTTTCATTTGGTGGTTTGGGCAGCGGGCCCCGTCAATTCAACAACCCGAGCGGGGTTGCTTATTTCGAGCAGGTGGTTTATGTAGCAGATAAAGGAAACAACCGGATTGCACGGTATAAACTGTCCTCAGATTTCGAAAATTAAATGAGATCCTGATGTGTGGCTACTCCTGTCAAATTGTATACTTACAAACCGGGAGATCAGTCAGTTACAGGCTGAAAGCCTGATGAAGCTATAACAAATGCTTTATTTTTCCCCGACACAGGTCGGGATGAATCACTTTTGGCCCATCATACAGGCAATCTAAGAACCAGTCTCTCTTGGACTATCGGAATTTGAAGTGCTAATGTTTTCCGGATCGGCAGGGATTTCATCATTGCTTTTTTCAGGTACCCATTCAGCCTGTAACTGTTCTGACTCTGATTCGTTTTCAGTTTCATCCGATTTATCTTCAACGGGCATAATTTTTTTATTAAACAGGATCATAATTATGATCGAGGTACTGATTGCGACATCGGCAATATTAAAGATATAAGGAAAAACAGCAGTATCACCTATTTCCAGATTGAAGTGAATAAAATCAACTACATGGCCATAGAGAATTCCACCATGCCCTTCAATAATGCCCATAGTAAAACGGTCGGTTATATTTCCGAGTGCTCCGCCGAGTATAAGCCCCATGCAGGTTAAATATGCAAAGTTTGCTCTCTCAATATTTTTGATGATGTATATAAAAATGCCGATGGTTGCTACAATAGCTACAATACTTATAGTCGGTGTTGACAGCCAGTCCATCCCAAGAGCCATGCCGGGATTTTGAGTGTAATTAAACTTCAGCCATCCTTCGAAAATGGTGTAGTTATGCAGCTCAGGGCTGGTTCGTACAAGATATTTACTTATTTGATCTGCAATTAATATAAGGATTGCAGGAGCTAATAGAACCAGTAATTTTTTTTTAGTTGAAGTCAAGACGTAAGGAATTCTTTTATCTGCGTTTCAGCTTGGCTTCAATACTTAATTGTGTATGAGGTACGGCTTCAAGCCGGCCTTTGGATATCTTTTTCCCGGTGACTTTACATACACCGTACGTTTTATTGTCAATACGTTTAAGTGCATCATCAAGGTAACGCACAAATTTACGGGTTCGGTTAAAGAGCATGTACGTTTTTTCACGTTCCTGTGCATCTGTACCTGCATCAGCCATATGAAATGAGTAAGCCGATTCGTCAGATGCGTTTTCCATACTTTCACGCAAGGAATTTTGAAGAGAGTCAAGCTCCTGTTTTGCCTCTTCATGTTTCTTTAAAATAATATTCCGGAAGTATTCAAGTTCCTCATCACTGTAAGGAGTTATACGTTCCTGTTTTTTCTCTTTATCTGCTGCCATAGTGATATCAGTTAATGGTTCATATTTCTTCGAATGGATATTTTACATTGACTACCTTCTATATCCCAGTTTTTAATAAAATCAGGCACATCCAGTAAGCCAGGTTCAATTTTTTCCGCAAGGGTTTCTTCCTTAACATATTTATTTAAATTCTTAATAGCTGTTTTAATTTCATCCGGCCCGTCGAAGCCAATGATAATGCGGTCAGTAACTTCAAAATCAGCTTCTTTTCTCATATTTTGAATTCGATTCACAAATTCACGGGCAATTCCTTCCTGAAGCAGTTCATCAGATATTTCGGTATCAACAGCTACGGTTATACCGCCTTCACTTTCAACAGACCAGCCTTCAAGGCCGGTGCGCTGAACTTCAAGTTCATTTCCGCTTAATCTTATTTTTTCACCATCTTCAAGTTTTATATCAATATACCCATTCTCTTCAAAAGCTGTAATATCATCTGTTGTCAAAGATTGAATTTTTTTCGAAACCGGTTTCATCTTCTCCCCAAGTTTTTTTCCAAGTACAGGAAAATTAGGTTTTGCTGATTTACTGACGATTCCGGAATCATCATCGACAAACCGGATATCTTTAACGTTTACTTCATCAAGAATAATGTGTTTAACAGACTCAACAATAGCCCGGTCTTCTTTATTCAGCGGCAGTATTATTTTTGACAGGGGTTGTCTAACATTTACATCAATCTGGTTTCGAACTCTCAACACAATGGTGCTTACCGTTCTGGCAATTTCCATCTTTTTTTCCAGCTGTTTATCGATTGCTGTTTCTTCAACAGTTGGATAAAATGACAAATGAACTGATAATTCATCCTGTTTAGTAACTTCATTTAATCTTTGATAGAGCCACTCACCAAAAAAGGGAGCTGTCAGACTCATCAGCTTTGCAATCGCTAAAAGACACTCATACAAGGTCTGATAAGCAGCTGTTTTATTGATACTTTTACCTTTTTTCCAAAAACGCCTTCTGTTTCTGCGAACATACCAGTTGCTTAGCTCCTCAACAAATTTTTCGATTGCACGGGCTGCTTTGGTGGGTTCATATTCATCAAGATATTCATCAACCAGTTTTACGGTTGTGTTTAACCTTGAATTAATCCATCGGTCCATTTCCGGGCGCTCGGTAGCCGGAAGGGGTGATCCGGAATATGTGAATCCGTCAATATTTGCATACATGGCAAAAAATGAATATGTATTCACAATGGTATTAAAAAATTTACGCTGTGTTTCCTTCAGCCCGTCTATGCTGAACTTCAGATTTTCCCAGGGTGATGAATTACTCATCATATACCATCGAACAGTATCAGCGCCATAAGTCTGCAGCATTTCAAAAGGATCAACGGTATTACCTTTTGATTTGCTCATTTTTTCCCCTTTTTCATCCAGTACCAAACCGTTTGAAACAACATTTTTGTATGCGGGTTTATCAAAAAGCATGGTTGAGAGTGCATGCAGTGTATAAAACCAGCCCCGGGTTTGGTCTACTCCTTCAGCGATAAAATCTGCGGGGAAATTTGTTTTAAATTTGTCTTTGTTTTGAAATGGATAGTGCCATTGTGCAAATGGCATTGCCCCGGAATCGAACCAAACATCCAGCAGATCAGGAATTCTTCGCATGGTACCTCCCCCGGGGGCTTTCCAGGTAATATCGTCAAGATAAGGCCGGTGAAGGTCTATTTCAGTATCATCAGAAAGACCGGCCTTCTTTTTTAACTCTTCGACACTGCCAATGCATTCAATATATTCTGGATCTTTGTCACTTATCCAAATCGGGATTGGAGTTCCCCAATATCTTTGTCTTGAAACCGCCCAGTCAACATTGTTTTCAAGCCAGGTTCCAAACCTTCCGGTTCCGGTACTTTCAGGTTTCCAGTTAATAGTTTTGTTCAGATTCACCATTTTGTCTTTAACACTGGTGGTTTTAATAAACCAGGATTCCACCGGATAACTCATAAGCGGGGTGCCTTTTCGCCAGTCGAACGGATAGTTGTGAAGGTAGGTTTCATGTTTATACATGAGACCTTTCTCTTTGATACTTCTTGAAATCTCTTTATCAGCATCTTTAAACCACTGACCCGCAAAATCGGAAACGACCTCTTTAAACCGGCCTTCCTGGTCGATCGGATTAAACATCGGAATACCTGTTTCCTGACACACAATAAAATCATCTGCACCAAATGCCGGTGCTGTGTGAACCACACCTGTTCCTTCATCTGTTGTCACATAATCAGCGCTTATAACTCGCCAGGCATCATCTTTTGAATATTCACTTAAAGCGTAATCAAAAACCGGTTTATAAATCCACCCGACAAGATCCTTGCCTTTGTAACGGTCTGCAATCTCATAATTATGATCAATAGCCCGTTCAAGACAACCCTCAGCAAGTATGTAATATTCAGTTCGATCACCCTCTGAAACACGAATCTTAACATAATCCATTTCCGGGTTTACGGTGAGTGCCATATTTGAAATGATTGTCCAGGGGGTGGTTGTCCATGCAAGAAAGTATACATTCGGATCGGCATCAAGCGGGAATTTCACGTAAATAGACGGATCTTGTGTCTCCTGGTAACCGAGACTTACTTCGTGCGATGAGAGTACTGTACCACTGCCGGGTGAATACCACTGAATTTTATAACCCCTGTAAACATGGTTTTTATCATATAGCTGTTTAAATGCCCACCAGACGGATTCAATATAATCATTTTCAAATGTAATATAAGGATCGTCAAGATCGACCCAGTAACCCATTCTTTTGGTTAAATTGTCCCAGAGATCTTTATACTTTAAAACACTTTCCCGGCATTTTTTGTTATACTCGGCAATTCCAAAATCTTCAACCTGTGAACGCCCTTCAAGGCTGAGTTCTTTTTCCACTTCAATTTCTACAGGTAACCCGTGAGTATCCCATCCGCCTTTTCGTTCAACTTTAAATCCCTTCAGGCTTTTATAGCGACAAAAAAGGTCTTTTACCGTTCTTGACATAACATGATGAATTCCGGGTTTCCCATTAGCAGTGGGCGGGCCTTCATAAAAGGTAAATGGAATTCCCTCTTCTCTTGATTTAAGGCTTTTCTCAAAAATAGAGTTTTTTTTCCACCAGTTCAGTATTTCAACTTCCGCTTTTGGATACGTAAGCTGCTTTATTTCTTCAAATTTATTAGCCATAAAGAACGAATTCGTTCCTGATTTTTGAAATATGTATAAGCCAGAAATATACGAATAAATAATCAAAGTAAAGTTAAATCCGGAACTCTGTCTTTTCCAGCTATTTAATGATTGCCATTTATCAGTATATCCCTTTCGGATAACTTTTTATTTATAACAAAGATAAAAGCTTCACAAACAAATAACATACCCGGCTATTCAATTCTAACAACTATTCAAAATATAAATCTTTCAAATACAACAGATTACAAAGAGATATAAAATTGTCCTGTAACAGGTTTTCTGCTTTTTACTTTTGTACACAGAACGATAATCTTCATTGTCAGGGATTATGGCCATACCTGTAAAATTAATTCAGGAATGTAAAAACAGGGATTACAAAAACTATTCTGTTCCCCCATTGTTACCCCGAACAAAAAAAGAAGGTAATTATTCTGAAAAAAAGAAAACCCCTGTAAAACTATAATTAATTGTCTTACAAGGGTTTATCTGTTTGTACACCCGACAGGATTCGAACCTGTAACCGCCTGATTCGTAGTCAGGTACTCTATCCAGTTGAGCTACGGGTGCATATCTATTTTTTTAATTCAATAAGTCAAACAAAGAACTATGTTCCCGGCAGGATTCGAACCTGGAACCGTCCCGACACGCTTGTCGGGATACTCTATCCAGTTGAGCTACGGGGGCAATAAAAATTTTGCAGAATTTTAAAATACGCTTTTTGGGCGCTTTTCTCAATTGCTTTTCAACCTGTATGTTTATCAGAAACTTTTTCTGCATTTTATTTCGGCTAAAACTTTTTACAAATAAATAACGTATTTAGTTTGTTATATTTATCAATCCAGCAATCAAAACCAATAGATAATACCATGAGATTAATCAGCATTATATTTTTTTCGCTTCTGCTGATTGTGCCATTCGAATCAGAGGCACAGAGAAATAAATCAGCCGATAATAACAATAAAGAGCAAAATAATACCAATCAGTTTGATAAACTGATTAAAGATGCCCTCCATATAGAAGGCTTTTTTGATCTGTATCACAAGGATGACAAACTTTACCTGGCGATTGAACAGGATATGCTTGACAGCGATTTTCTGATGAGTTTCCAGATTGCCAGAGGTGTAGGGTCTGCCGGACTCTATGGCGGCACCATGCTCAGTATTTTTGAACCAAATATAGTAGCATTGCAAAAGCACGAAGGGAAAATTTTTCTTGTAAATAAACCTCATCGCTATAAAGCGGAGGAAGGCACCCCTCAGAATCTGGCACTTAAAAATACCTATGGAGAATCTGTTCTGGAAACAGCCAAAATTGAAGCTACAAGCGAAGATAGTGTCATGTTGATTAACGCATACGACTGGTTTGTCGGTGATTTATCCAATATCAGCGAGCGCGTTGCATTTGCCGTTGCCAGCAGGCCAGGACAGCCGGGCAGGGTTTCGTTCGACAAAAGCCGCAGCCACCTTGAGTCGGTTAAATCATTCCCCGAAAATACAAATGTAACCGCCAGGCTTACTTTCAAAAATAATGAGCAAAATGCTCCGCGTCCGGTACCTGATAGCCGTTTTATTCCCATTTCACTCCACTACACCCTGGCCAAACTGCCGGATCAGCCCATGAAGCCCCGTTATGCCGACGACCGCCTCGGATATTTCATGACTGTTCATAAAGACTTTACTGAAGAAAATAAGACCTTTTTTAAGCGGTATATCAACCGTTGGAGGCTGGAATGCGACGGGCCTCCTGCCGGAGACGGCCTTTGTGATCCGGTTCAGCCTATTGTCTATCATATCGATCACACCGTACCCGAGCGTTACAGAAAACCGATGATGGAGGGTGTGGAAGCCTGGGCTGATGCTTTTGAAGCTGCAGGATTCAGAAATGCGGTTCAGGCCAAAATGCTTCCCGAAGGAGTGGATGCCGAGGATATACGATATGCCACGCTCCGCTGGAATGTCTCGGATCAGCCGGGGTACAGTGCCATTGGCCCGTCCATTGTTGACCCGCGTACCGGTGAAATACTGGATGCCGATATGTTATTTGAAGCAAATATGATCATGGGCTTTAAATCTACTTATCGAAATATGGTGGACCCGAGAACAGCTATTGACGAAATATACAATGTTTCGGAAGCCGAGCTCGAGCACATGCAAAAAGGTTTTAAAACCGCATCATTTTATAATGAACTGGGAGCTCAGGGAAACCTGATCCGTGGTTTTCTGATGTCGCAGGGTGTGATTGGCGCAGCCGATCCGGTTCCGGATTATTATCTGGATGAAGCTGTACGCTGGGTAACCATGCATGAAGTTGGCCATACACTTGGCCTTCGGCATAATTTCCGTTCCTCTGTGGATACTCCGCTTGATAAACTATATGATGAAGACTGGGCAAAGAAAAATGGAATATTCAGCTCGGTTATGGATTATCCCGCTCCAAATATTTCACCGGATACAGAAAACACAGGTCATTTCTACAATCCCGGTGTTGGCTCTTATGATCGTTGGGTAATTAGTTTTGGATATACCCCGGATGATGAGAGAGCCGGTGAAATTGCACGACTGGCAGCTCAGCCGGGGCACGCCTACGGTACGGATGAAGATGCCCGTGGTGCCGGTGCTGTTGATCCGACGATCAATGTTTTTGATCTTGGGGATGATCCGCTCGCATGGGGCAGGGAAAGAGCTGAACTGATTCGTGAGATGATACCAAAACTACCTGACATTGCCCTGGAAGATAATATGCCTTTCTATGAGCTGACAGATCTTTTTCAAAATATGTTTTTTCAGTATGCAAGAGCGATGGGGCCGACAATCAAATACATTGGAGGGCAGTACCAATATCGTGACCGTGTGGGGGATCCAAACGGAAGGGCACCTTTCGAACCTGTGGAACGCGAAAAACAGGTGGAAGCACTGAATATGATTGTGGATTATCTCTATGCTTACAATGCGTTTGAACTGCCACAGGATGTATTTCAGCAATTTGGGGCCAATCGCTGGAGTCACTGGGGCCACAGCAATACCTACAGTGGCCGGATCGATTATCCGCTTCATGAAACACTACTTGGCATACAGGCGAGTGTGTTAAGCCAGTTATTAAACGGAACGAGGCTTTCAAGAATAAGAGATACGGAAGTTAAGTTCGGTACCGAAAATACAGTTACCATTCCGGAATTGATGAATAAGTTGTCCAACGCAGTCTGGAGCGAGGTTTGGAATCCTCCCGGTCAAAACATATCGGGTAACAGGAGGGATTTACAGCGAACCCATCTGGATGAGATGATAAAAATAGTTACGGATGCTCCATCCAATATGCCGGCTGATGCCCGTTCAATTGCCAGAATGCAGCTGCAGGATCTTCATGATCGTCTTGAAAGAAGACTTACACCCCCAACAGCCGATTTTGTTGATTACACACGCGCTCATCTCTTTGAGTCTCGTGAAAGAATTAAAAGTGCGCTTAAAGCAGGTTTTAGTTTGGAAAATTAACCCATATCAGGTTAATCAAAAAAAGAACCCCTCCTCCAGACTGAAGTAAAAAGCTGGCGGAGGGGTTGTTTTGTTTTTGTGTTTTTAGATTAGTGTCGTGTGAGTTTTTAAATGTCGACAAAGTCAGCCATCATCAGGAAAATACACCTGCTTTAAAAGTTGATGCTATATTAATTCTGAAGCTGAAAAACAATCGGTAAACTGTATTGAACCCGAACCGGCCTTCCGCGCTGCATACCGGGCCTGAACTGTGCCTGGCTTACTACTCTCAGAGCTTCTTCATCAGCTCCGCCGCCGATTCCTCTCACGACTTGTGGATTTTCAACTTCACCACGTTCATTTACAATAAACTGGATGATAACTCTGCCTTCAATTCCTGCTCTGCGGGCCATTTCAGGGTATCTTATCTTTCTTTGAAGTTCTGCCAAACCACCAATAAGCTCAGGCATGTCCTCAACTACAACAAAGAAATCTTCTTCCTCCTCTTCTTCCTGTCGCGGTGGGGGCGGGGCACTTAATGGGCCATCAAGGGTTAATTCTGCATCAATGTTTATATCAACATCTTCTATTATTTCATCATTGGGTACTTCAACCGGCACAGGCGGACGTGGCGGTGGCGGCGGTGTTTCGATGTGTTTGGTAATTTCAATCTCTTCCATTTCGACTATTTCCTGTTCTTCCAACTCATATACTTCAGGAGGGGCGCTGTGTAAATCCATTTTTACAGCGATAATAAAAATTGCAAGAGCAAGAATAAGTCCAAACTCAAGAACTACAGTATAATAATTACGTAAATCTGCTTCCGGCTTTTTTCTTTCAGTCATTGCTTTAAGTATTTGGTTCAGGTTTTCATAGAGCAATCACAAATGCTATTCTAAGGAACAACGTATGTTTAAGTATATATATTACATCCGCTTAATAAATATATTTCTTATTTATTCTTAAGTATATAAATATTAAACAAAATAGTTGCTTTATATATTTATATCTTATTAAAAATATAACTGCAAATCAAAAACCATGAAAAAAGTTCGTTTTGGAATTTTAAGTACAGCTAAAATTGGAGTTGAAAAAGTAATTCCTGCCATGCAGAGAGGGAGCTTAACCAAAATAACAGCAATTGCATCGCGGAATAAGAAAAAAGCCGGGGATGCTGCCGGTTTATTAAAAATACCAGAAGTATTTGATTCATATGGTGAACTTCTTAAGTCTGCGGATGTGGATGCCGTTTATATTCCCCTGCCGAATCATCTTCATGTACCCTGGGCAATAAAAGCCCTTGAGGCCGGGAAGCATGTGCTGTGTGAAAAACCAATCGGAATGTCTGTAAATGAGACGAAGCATCTCATTGCTGTTTCACGGAATTACCCTGGTTTAAAAATTATGGAAGCTTTTATGTACAGGCATCATCCCAGATGGAGACGAACAAAAAAACTGATAGAAGATGGTACTATTGGTGAATTGAAATCAATCCATTCCTTTTTCACCTATTATAAGGATGATCCGGATAATATCCGGTTCAAACCCGAAATGGGAGGCGGCGGGCTTATGGATGTGGGATGTTATAATATTTCACTTTCACGATTTCTTTATGGTAAACAACCTGAGAAAGTTCAAAGTTTATTAAAATATCATCCCGAATATAGTGTAGATATACTTGCATCCGGCCTGCTCGATTTTGGATCCGGTACGGCTACCTTTACCTGTTCCATGCAAAGTTCCGGTTTTCAGTTTGTTGAGATTATTGGTACAGAGGGAAGAATCGAAATGGATGTTCCATTTAACCCGCCAGATGATAAACCGACTGAACTGCGCATCTATTCTGATGAATCAACCGAAATCATTGCTTTTGAACCCTGTAACCACTACACCATTCAGGGTGATCTCTTTGCAAGGGCAATTATTGACAAAACCGAAGTACCCACTCCGCTTGGGGATGCTTTGGAAAATATGGAAGTTATTGAGCAAATTTTAAAAAAGTAAATCAGCAACTGTTTAAAATCTGGAATGAAAAGTTAGAAATCAATTAATCAAGGTTTTATGTCTCTTTATTAAAAAAGGCAGGTGAGAAAATACAACTTCATTTTTCAGGAAAAGCAGCATGTTTCATAATTCTGTCAATCTGTTTTTGGTGATGAGCTATGTGGCTTTCCATAAATTCAAGTGCCTGTTTTATGTTCAGAAATCCTGCCCTGGGATGTTTATAAACAGTTTTTTTGTGACTCAATCCGACAGAATGCGTTAATGGTTTTAACTATCATATATTGTCCTCAATTTTATTGTCGGGATCAATACGCTTCACTAAACGCCTCTCCCCTCGACTCCTGAAACTTAATTTTTTAATTTACGTGTGATTGATGATATTTAGCAATATCATGCATAGGTTGAAGCAAATCAGAATGTTACAAAAAAGCTATGCAGCTTCGGCCTTATGGGTTTGTTGATATTATACACAATGAAATAATTGGATAACCACCTCTAATGTTTTAATCTTCTATTAATCAGATAAACTTTTATGTTTCAGTTAAAACTTTTTCAATTTCTTGTAGTCCTGTTTATGCTTAACCCTGCGCTTCATGGCCAGAATTCTAATCCGAATTATGATGAAAATTTGGCGTCAGAGCTGGGCGGAGATGAATACGGAATGAAAAACTATATCCTGGTCATTCTGAAAACCGGAAGCAATGACACGTCTGACCGAGAGTTTATAGCGCAACAATTTTCAGGTCATATGAAAAATATTGAACGGCTTGCAAACGACGGAAAGCTGGTATTAGCAGGGCCACTGGCAAAAAATAATCATGCATACAGAGGAATATTTATTCTGGATGTTGCCACGAAAACCGATGCCGAAGAACTTCTCCAAACTGATCCTGCAATCCGCGAAAATCTGCTTGCTGCTGAACTTTTTGAATGGTATGGTTCCGCAGCATTGCCGGAGTACCTGGAGGCATCAGATAAAATCTGGAAGAAAAAGCCATAACATAATTGGAGTCATGTTATGAACAAATACAAAATTGAAATCAAATGGGGAATCATTTTCGTGGTGATGACTTTGGTCTGGATTGCGATGGAAAAGGCACTTGGCCTGCACAGCACCCATATTGAGCATCACGCAACGTATACCAATTTCATAGCAATTCCTGCCATTGTGATTTATGTGCTGGCATTGCTTGAAAAAAGAAAAAAAGACTTCGGCGGTACAATGTCCTACAAACAGGGTTTCATTTCCGGCCTGATCATAACCCTTGTGGTTACCATTCTTTCGCCATTATCCCAGGTACTTATTTCCAGTGTCATATCCCCCGACTATTTTTCAAACATGATCGAATATACATCTGAAAACGGTATCATGGATAGAGAAGCCGCTGAAGCCTGGTTCAACCTGAAAAGCTATATTGTAC